>QWRJ01000001.1:0-39806 GCA_003670475.1 Candidatus Limnocylindrus primus
CGCCGCGAAACTCGGCATCGTGCGGCCGTATGTGGGGCATGGGATCGGACGCGCCATGCATGAGGCCCCCCAGGTGCCGAACTATCGGACGGGGCGGAAGAGCCTTACCCTCGCCCCTGGCCACTGTCTGGCGATTGAGCCGATGCTCACCCTCGGCTCCCCAGAGGTGGGGGTGATGGACGATGAGTGGACCGTTGTAACAATCGATGGGGGCCTTGCCGCCCACTTCGAGGATTCGATCGCGATCACCCCAGAGGGGTCGCTCCTCCTGACCAGGCCCTGAGCGTGGCGGAGCTCCGCCCCACGAAGGGGGCTTCGTTGCGAGGGGGGCTGGGCTCTGCTATCCTCCGCGTTCGTGCGTTTGGGGGCTCTCCCCACTCGTCCCCTGGCTCGCCAGGGGACAGCACCGCAGTCTGAAACGGGGGGTTGTTGGCGAAGAAGGATTCGATCGAAGTCGAAGGTACCGTGGTTGAGCCACTGCCGAACACATCGTTCGTCATTGAACTCGAAAATGGCCATCGGATTCGTGCCTATATCAGCGGGAAGCTTCGGACGAATTTCATCCGAATCCTTCCAGGTGATCGGGTAAAGGTCGAACTCTCGCCATACGATCTGACACAGGGTCGGATCACCTACCGGTTGAAGTAGCAGCACAGGAGACGACGTGAAGGTTTCTGCCTCGGTAAAGGTTCGATGCGACAAGTGCCTCGTGATTAAGCGGCACGGACGCGTCATGGTCATTTGCGAAAACCCGAAGCATAAGCAGCGGCAGGGATAGCAGATGGCACGTATCGCTGGCGTTGATATTCCGCGCGAGAAGCGCGTCGAGATCGCCCTCACCTACATCTTCGGCGTTGGCCTTACCACCAGCCAGAAGATCCTGAAGCAGACCTCCATCAGCCCAGACATCCGCGTCAAGGACCTCTCCGAAGAGCAGATCAATCGCCTTCGCGAAGTGGTCGACAAGGGGCAGAAGATCGAGGGCGACCTGCGCCGTGAGATCGCCATGAACATCAAGCGTCTCATTGAGGTCGGCACCTACCGTGGCACGCGCCACCGTAAGAACTTGCCGTCGCGTGGTCAGCGCACCAAGACGAATGCACGTCAACGCCGAGGCGCACGTAAGACCGTCGCCGGCAAGAAGATTGAGAAGAAGTAAGGCGAGGGAGTAGACGATGGCTGAGATGGAGAAGCGCCCAGCGAAGACGCGTCGCCGCGAGAAGAAGAACGTCCCTGTGGGGCAGGCACACATTGCCGCCTCGTTCAACAACACCCTGATCTCCATCACCGATCCAACGGGCGCCGTGCTCTCATGGGGCTCGGGCGGCGTTGCCGGCTTCAAGGGCTCGCGCAAGAGCACGCCGTACGCCGCATCGCTCGGCGCCGAAGCTGCCGCACGCAAGGCGATGGAGCATGGCCTCCGCTCCGTTGAAGTCTTTGTCAAGGGTCCAGGTGCCGGTCGCGAGCAGGCGATCCGCGGCCTACAGACCGCAGGTCTCGACATCACCGCCATCACCGATGTGACGCCGCTGCCGCATAACGGCTGCCGTCCTCCAAAGAAGCGTCGAGTCTAGGAAGGGAGACCCATGGGTCGCGATACCGGTCCAGTCTGCCGTCAGTGCCGCCGCGAGGGGGCGAAGCTCTTCTTGAAGGGCGCGCGTTGCTATACGAAGAAGTGCTCCTTTGAGCGCCGTCCAACACCTCCAGGCATGCACGCGGTACGCCGCCGCAAGGTGGGCGACTATGGTCTCCAGCTGCGCGAGAAGCAGAAGATGCGCCGCGTCTATCGCCTCGGCGAGACGCAGTTCCGTCGACTCTTTGAAGAGGCGGAGCGCGGCACCGACGTGACCGGCGAGCACCTCCTGCGACTCCTCGAACTGCGTTTTGACAACGTGGTCTTCCGCCTCGGCTTCGCCACCTCGCGCGACCAGGCTCGACAGTTCATCACCCACGGTCACTTTGCCGTGAATGGTGGTGCGGTGGACATCCCTTCATACGCCCTGAAGCCTGGCGACCAGGTCTCGTTGCGCGCTGGGCGTGCCGAGCTCACGCCATTCAAGGAGGCGGCTGAGACCCTAAAGAGCGCCGCAACGCAGGAGTGGCTGCGCATTGATGCACCAAAGCTCACCGGCCATGTGGTGGCGGTTCCGCGCCGCGATCAGATGCCGGGCGATTTCAACGAGCAACTCGTCGTTGAGTTCTACTCGCGATAAGAGAGGAGAGGCAGATGACAGACGCAGTGACTTCACGAATCGCCCCGCTCGAGGAGCTCGGCTCCTACGGCAAGTACGAGGCTGGCCCATTCGCCCCTGGCTACGGCGTCACGCTCGGCAACGCCCTGCGTCGCGTACTGCTCGGGTCGCTTGAAGGGGCGGCGGTCACCGCCGTGCAGATCACCGGCGTCCAGCAGGAGTTCTCTGCACTCCCAGGCGTCCGCGAGGATGTCGTCCAGATCCTCCTCAACGTTAAGAAGATCCGACTCCGCAGCTTCGCCACCGGCCGCGTTGAGCTGACCCTCAACAAGAAGGGGGCAGGCCCAGTGACCGCTGGCGACATCACGCCAAACGGCCAGGTGGAGATCGTCAACCCAGAGCAGATCCTTATGACGCTCGACTCAGACAAGACGGCGATCGAAGCCTTCCTTGTTGTTGAGACTGGCGTCGGCTATGTCTCCGCTGATCGCCTTGAGGCGGATCCAGACGGTGAGGCACGACCACGCGGTGTGATGGCGGTTGATGCCATCTTCACGCCAGTGCGCAAGGTGAACTTCACCGTTGAGAACACGCGCGTCGGCCAGGATGTTGACCGCGAGAAGTTGATCCTTGAGATCGAGACCGACGGCACCATCACGCCAGAGGAGGCGGTGCGCAAGGCGGCGGCAATCCTCGTTGGCCAGTTCTCCGCATTCTCCGGCCTTGGCGAAGCGCCAGCACCGGCACCAGCCGCTGCGGTTGGTGGCAATCTGCTCGACGCGTCCATTGAAGACCTCGACCTTCCGATGCGCGCCTACAACTCGTTGAAGCGTGCCGGGATCGTCAAGGTTGGCCAGCTCCTCACCGCGCTCGATGGCGGCGAGGCCGAACTCCTGAAGCTGCGCAACTTTGGACAGAAGAGCCTCACCGAAGTTCGCGAGAAGCTCGTGGAGCGCGGCTTCGATGTGCCAGAGAGCACGCTGCCCCTCGATGCCTTTGACGACGAAGAGGGCGAAGATGGCGACGACGACGCGGAAGTGAAGGCCTGAGATGACGTCGCACGCGATTGGTGGTCGCAAGCTCTCTCGAAAGCAGGGGCCCCGACTCGCCCTGTATAAGAACCTGATCGTCTCGGTCTTGCGCTACGAGCGCATCCAGACGACCGAGGCGAAGGCGAAGGAGATTCGTCCGCAGGTTGAGCAGATCATCACGCTCGCCAAGAAGGGTGGCCTCAGCGCGCGCCGCGCGGTGATCGCCGCGCTCCCGAACGAGCCGCTCGTCGTGGATAAGCTTTTCGATGAGATCGTGCCAAAGTATGCGGACCGCACCTCTGGCTACTGCAGGATCACCAAGATCGGCATCCGCCAGGGTGACTCTTCGCCGCTCGTCCAGATTGAGCTCGTCTAGGAGGTTGATGTGAATATGAAGACGTGGACGCCTCGCGCCGCAGAGATTGAGCGCAACTGGTACGTGGTTGACGCTGAGGGGCAGACGCTCGGTCGCCTCGCAACGAAGATTGCCACCACCCTCCTCGGCAAGGGGAAGCCAACCTACGCCGACCATATGGATACTGGCGACTTCGTGATCGTGATCAACGCTGAGAAGCTTGTGGTGACGGGCGACCGCCTGCTCAGCAAGAAGTATCACTCGCACTCAGGACACCCGGGCGGCCATAAGGAAGAGGTGCTCGGCGACCTTATCCAGCGCAAGCCGACCGAGGCGATCCGACGCGCCGTCAAGGGGATGCTTCCAAAGACGAAGCTCGCCAACGCGCAGATCACCAAGTTGAAGATCTACGCTGGCCCTGATCATCCACACGCACCACAGCAGCCGAAGCCCCTCGCATGAGTCCGAAGGAGAAGAGTGTGAGCAACCTGCCGTACTACCAGGGCACTGGCCGCCGCAAGACCTCCATCGCACGCGTGCGCCTGGTTGCGGGTGAGGGACAGATCGTCATCAACGGACGCACCTACGTGGAGCACTTCGGCGGCGCCATCCCGCAGGCCGAGGTCTTCGCTCCGTACCGCGTCACTGGCACCGAGGGTCGCTTCAACGCGATGGTGAAGGTTGAGGGTGGTGGCATCTCTGGACAGGCCGGCGCAATCCGCCACGGCATCTCGCGCGCACTCCTCTCCGCAGACCCTGAGGCCTTCCGACTCCCACTTCGCCAGGCCGGCTTCCTGACGCGCGACCCGCGCGCCAAGGAGCGAAAGAAGTACGGTCTGCGACGCGCTCGCAAGGCGAAGCAGTTCACGAAGCGCTGATCTAGCGCAGCTGCGCTGCTGATGGCCGCGGTCCGCTTCGGCACCGACGGAATCCGCGGCATCGCGGGCGAGAGCCTTACCGATTCAATCGCCTACGCGCTCGGGCGCGCCCTTGCTGCGCACTTCCCAGGTGGAACCATCCTGATCGGTCGCGACACGCGACCGAGCGGCGCAGGGCTCAGCGCTGCACTTGCGGCGGGGGCGAACGCCGCTGGTGCACACGCGATCGATCTTGGCGTCATTCCAACACCTGGGCTCGCCGCAGTTGTTGCGGGTGAGCCGACCGCATCATGCGGCGTGGTGGTTACCGCATCGCATAACCCAGTGGAGTACAACGGGCTAAAGGTGCTCGGCCGCGATGGCCGCAAGGTAGCGGATGTCGTGGAGCGTGAGCTTGAGGCGGCGATTGACGCTGAACTTGCACGCGGTGTTGAGACCGCGTCGGATCAGGTGCGTGGTGCGAGTTCGACAGTTGAAGGGGAGTCGTATCGTGCGCGATACACCGCACAGCTCGCCGCCACCGCCGCCGTAGCGGCACCAGACTCCGCCGCTGCAGCTCTCCGCGTGCTTGTTGACGCTGCGAATGGTGCGGGGGCGCCGTTCGCCGTGGCAGCACTCGCCGCAACCGGTGCCAACGTTGAGGGGATGGCGCTCGGAGACGGCGTCATTAATGATGCGGTTGGTGCCACCTCGCCGGAAGCGTTGGGCGCGCGGGTTCTTGCTAGTGGTGTGGATCTTGGGATCGCCCTAGACGGCGACGCCGATCGTTGCGCCGTAGTGGATGAGCGCGGTCAGCTGGTTGACGGCGACGTGGTGATTGCTCTCATCGCGCTCGACCGCAAGGCGCGTGGCCTTCCACACTCGGATCAGGTGGTGGCGACGATCTTGACGAACAGTGGCATTGAGCGGCAGCTCGCCGCGGCGGGGATTAGGCTCAAGCGCACCCCGGTAGGGGATCGCCATATCGCTGAGGCGCTCGCCGGTAAGAGGGAAGGGTTCGGCGGTGAGAAGAGCGGCCACCTCCTCTTCCCAGAACATGCACCGACCGGCGATGGGCTGATTAGCGCGATTGAGGTGATTGCGCTCTGTGCGCGAGCGAAGCGACCACTCTCACAACTTGCAGCGGCGCTTCCGCTTGATCCACAGGTGCAGCGAGTGATTCACGTGGAGGAGGGCGAGGCGGAGACGCTCCTTGCGGACCCACGGTTTACCCAGGTGGTGCGCGAGGTGGAGGCGCTCCTTGGGGCAGGGGGCGGCCGCATCCTGGTGCGTCCGTCAGGCACTGAGCCGCTCCTTCGCGTCATGGCGGAGGGACCCGATGCTGCGGCGGTAGCGTCGGCAGCGGAGCGCCTTCTTGGCGCCGCCGCCAGCCTCCTCAGTCGTCGCTCCTGAGCGAGCGGTAGACTACGCGCATGTTGCGCGACACGTCGTTCCAGCACGAGCTCCCCGCGCTGGGGGTCGACATCGTGCGTGTGGAGCGGATTGCCGCCGTCCTTCAGCGTCACCCCGCCCGCTTTGAGGCGCGCGTCTTGACCGGAGCTGAGCGCTCCTATGTCCGCGCACGACCAGAGAACTTGGCTGGTCGCTGGGCGGCGAAAGAGGCGGTCTCCAAGGTGCTCGGCCTTGGGGTTCGAGGGATCGGCTGGCGTGAGATCGAGATTGAGCTACTCGCCACAGGCCAGCCAACGGTGCGCCTCCACGGTAACGCGGCGCTACGTGCGGATCAGCTCGGCATTGAAGCGATCGCCGTCTCGATCAGCCATGAGCGCGAATACGCCATCGCTGTCGCCTTCGGTCAGCACACCGTACGCGAGGCATAAGTATGGGAATTCCCGAGGCGCTTCTCGCCGCGGGACTGCCACCACTCGCCCGCGCCGCATGGGTCGAGGTCAGCCTTGATGCGATCGCGAACAATGTGCGCAGTCTGAAGGCGCGCCTTCCAGAGGGTGGCCACATTGATGTCGTGCTGAAGTCAAACGCCTATGGTCTTGGCGCCGTCCAGATCGCTCGTGCCTCCATCGCCGCTGGCGCGCGCGCCGTGCTGGTGGCGACCGTTGATGAGGCGATTCAGCTACGACGCGCAGGGATCAGCGCACCGCTCCGTGTCCTCTGGCGCGTGCCGAGCGAGTACCTGCGTGAAGCGGCGCAACTCGAGATCGGCGTCCCCGCAACTTCTCCCGCCGTCGTCACTGAACTCCTCGCTGCAGATCTTCATGGCCTGTCGCCACTGATCGTTGATGTGGAGGTTGATACGGGACTCGGTCGTGACGGCATCCTGCCTGACGAACTAGAAAAACAACTGACGCTACTGCGCGCCGCGAGCGATCGCATCACGCTCCGCGGCATCTGGAGTCATCTCACCGCCGCAGAGGATGCCCCTCGATCTGAGCGACAGGCTGAACGACTGAACGAAGTGTCTGATCAGCTCGCCGATCCTGCAGCTGGTGGCCTCAGCGTGGGGCTCGAGCGACACCTCGTCGGCTCTGGCGGACTACTCACCATGGGTGGCACGCAGCACGTTGCGCGCGTGGGGATCGCCCTCTTCGGCGTGGTGCCGAATGCGCTGCGCTCCACCTCTTCTGCCGCTGACATTGGCCTTGCTTCGGTCTATCAGCTGATCGCCCGACCGATTCGAATCGCAACGCTTCCTGCGGGACACGGCGTGGGCTACGGCCCGCACTTCGTCGCAAAGCGTCCATCACGCATCATCACCCTGCCGATCGGCTATGCGGATGGAATCTCGTACCACGACAAGGATCGCGCTGAGGTGCTCGTTCGTGGGGTGCGGCTTCCGGTGGTCGGCACGATCGCGATGGACTCGATCACGATTGACGCAACAGATCACCCAGCGAAGGATCTCAGCCCGTTGGATGACGTCATTTTCATTGGTCGATCCGGCGACGAAGTGATTGAGCCAGTTGATGTTGCGCGTCGTCGCGAGACCATCACCAATGAGGTCTCAACGAGCTTTACTAACCGACTTGCGCGTGTCTACACACGTGCTGGACTCCCAGTTGCGGTCGCCACGCTGATCGAGGCCACCCCATGATCAAGGCCACCCCATGATTACGGTCGCCCCATGAGCAAGAGCCTGCGCGAGGGGACTGAGCTTCGCCACGCGGCGTCACTCCTGCTCTTGGTCGAAGGGCTCGACACGATCTCGGCCGCACTCGTGCGCGAGGGTGGAGGGAGTGAGGCACTGCTTAGCGCGCTTCGCGTTCCGCGTGGCGGTTCAATCGAGGCGCTTGGCGCGACGCTCGCCGCAAGCGCAGGTCTCTCGGGAGTGACAGAAGAGGTGCGGGGTGGTGCGGCGGAGGCTGCTGTCGCCGCTGGCCGCCTCGCAGAGCGTCTCGGCATTCCGATCCGCGTGGTTGAGGTGGAGGGTGATGCTTCGCGCATGCTGCTTGCGGGGACGGATCGCTCAGCACTCTCCTTTGAGGTGGCGGCGGCGGCACTCGTTCCGCTTGACCCTACCGAGCGACGACGGCGCGCGGATGGCGTCCTCGCCCTCCTTGGGCGCACCGATCGCTCCGCGATTAGTGACGCACTCGGAGACCTTGCCGATGCGCCGCTTCGCGACCGAGACGATGAGCGCGAACAGATTCGTGCCGCGGCGACCGTCGATGCGCTGCGCCGACTCGGCGAGGCGCTCAGCGGAGAGGATTTCGGCGAGGCGGAGACGGATGCCGCACCACTCTTGGTCGTTGGGAGTGCCGCGAGCCTCATTGCAACCGGGGCGCTCCCGCTCACCGTCCTGGTCCCACTGATCGCTCCGGGGCGCACTAGGATCCTCCTTGAGCCGTATGGCGTCTTCGCAGCGCTCGGCGACAGCGGACTCGACGACGAGCGCGCCGCATCGCTGCTCGGCTCACTCATGAGCGACCTGCTCCTCCCTGGCGGCGATCTCTTCCTGATTGACGGCGGCGCAGGAGACGAGGTGACCCTGCAGATCAACGGCGAGCCGCAGGTGCTCCTCCGCGGCAGTTCGCTCGTCCTTCCACTGCGGAGCGGGGAGTCAACTGAGGTGGAGATCAGTGCGAGTGACCTGCAGCTGCGCACAGAGATGCACGGCGGGATCAGTCGCGCCGCGGTGGTCTTTGGCGATGCGCAGGTTGATCTGAGCCCCGATGCGCAGAACACGCTCTCGGCAGCAGCAGCTGCAGCGGTCGCCGCCGCACCCATCCCTGCGCCAATCCATCTTCTCCCAGTTGGTGGCGGTGCGACGGGGCATCGGAGCGCGCGCCTCCTCCTTGGTGACGCAGTAGAGGGCAACGTGCACTTCAGTGAAGCCGAACCGGATGCAGATGGTTGGGAGTCGGCACGTACCGCTGGGCTTCTCGCCATCGTGCAGGCATCGCCAGAGACGGTGCTTCGCGCACGGGCTGTTGGTGTTCGTGGCGTGATCGTCTGCGGGCTGAGCGATGGCGAGCGTGATGCGCTCGCCGCCTCACTCGAGCGCCGCATTGCCGCAGCGGTTGCAACGGAACCGTTCGGACTCCTGATCATGACCTCGCGTCGAATGAGTGAGAGCGGCCAGAGTTCGGTCACTGCACTCCTTCGTAGCCTGCATGGTGGCCGCGTCACACTAAGTGCTGAGCCGATCGGCCTCTTGATGGCGAGCGCCTCAGTGCTCCGAGAGGCGAGCGCGGCGCAGGCTGGTGACGTGCGCGTCATCGGTGGTGCGTATGAGGGCACCTTCGGCACCTGGGAAGGCCTCGCTGATCCACGCGCGGATGATCCGCTTGGCGCGGTGCGGATTAACGGGGTCCTACGCGCAATCCCACTCGGTGATCTGCAGCGCATCACCGCGTGAGCGCGCTGAACCTCACACTCTCTACGCTCGATCAGACGCAGCAGTTCGGCGCACTCCTTGCGGGGCTACTCCAGCCAGGCGATCGGCTCTTCCTCATCGGTGAGATCGGTGCTGGGAAGACGACCCTCGCCCGCGCGATTGGTGCCGCGCTGCAGGCAGATCCGCCACTCACTTCGCCAACATTTGTCCTGATGTCCGAACATCTCGGCACGATGCCGATCTGGCACGGCGATGCGTACCGACTCCCTGATGGGAGTGACCCACTTGCGCATGGACTGATTGACGAGCGACAGGCGAGCGGCCTCACGATTATGGAGTGGCCCAATCTGCTGCACTGGCCGACTAGTGGCGGTGGTGCGGCGCAGATCACGATCAGCTTGCGGTCTGGTGCGACTGAGGAGCAGCGCATCGCGCAGGTTGATTGGCTAGATGCAGTTCGATTTCAGCGCCTCCGCGACGCGTTGCACGCGGCTGGACTGGAGCTGCACGATGTCTAGTGCCGCTCCACGAACTCCGACACTCCTCATCCTGGATGGATCGTTCGGCGAGGGTTGCGTTGCGCTGCTCCACCTTGATGGCGCAGCGGCTAGTCGCTTTGAGAGCGCCCCTGAGCTGAGACCGCATCAGCCACTCGTCGCACGGGCGGCGGCGCTCCTCCCCGATGCGTCGTCACGGAGCCAGATTGTCGCCGTGCTGGTCGGCGTTGGCCCAGGGAGCTACACGGGGCTGCGCGCGGCGGCGAGCCTCGCCGCTGGTGTGGCCGCAGCGCTTAACATCCCCGTCATTCAAGTGCCATCGGATCGTGCCCTGCTGCTGGCGCGCGATGCGTCGGGCCAGACTGATCCGGTCGTCCTCCCGCTTGGAGTGCGTGAGGTGCTGGTCGTGGATGCTGCGGGGAGTCGGATCGCCGAACGAAGCGGTGCCCCAGCGGGGGCTGACCTGGAACGCATCGCCCCACACCTCCCAGCGGCGCTCGCCAGTACCGCTGCCGAAGCAATTGATCTGTTGCGGGTACATGAGTGGCGCACGGAGTCCGGTCGCGAGGCGAGTGAGATTGCAATCCGCTACCCCGCGCCACCGCGTGGCGCAGAGGGGGGAGTGGCTCGATGAAGCGTGCCGACTATGCGATGCGCCGTATGACGCTCGAAGATCTCCCCGCCATGCGCACAATTGAAGAGGCGAGCTTCACCGCCCCATGGCCGGGGAGTGCCTATGAGTCAGAGCTCACCACGAATCGTCTCGCTCGCTACGTGGGGGCGTGGCGCGGCGACGAGCTGCTCGGATTCGGCGGCATCTGGCTGATGGTTGACGAGGCGCATGTGACGACGATCGCGGTGCAGCCGCGCCTGCGTGGCGAGGGGATTGGGACGGCGCTGATGCTTGAGCTGCTCAGCGAGTCACGTCGCGGTGATGCGCGTGTCACAACCCTTGACGTGCGCGTCTCAAATATTGAGGCGCAGCGACTCTACGCGCGGCTCGGCTTCCTTGAGGAGGGGCTACGGAAGCGGTATTACGAAGATAATGGTGAAGACGCGCTGATCATGACCACCGCTGAGTTGAGCGATCCAGGGCAAGAGGCGCGCGAGCGGCTCGCCCTTGCCGCACTTGACGCGGGTGAGCGGCTTCCCTCTGCTGAAGCCTTCGCCGTTGCGGCGCTCGGCGCGAACCAGAGGCGCAGATGAGTCGCGAGCGGTTGATCCTTGCGGTTGAGTCGAGCTGCGATGAGTCGGCGGTCGCCCTGGTGCGCGACGGCGGCGAGGTGCTTGCCGAACGAATCGCGAGCCAGAGCGATCTGCACGCCGCGACTGGTGGTGTAATCCCCGAGGTTGCAGCGCGGGAGCATCACCGCTGGGTGCCAAAACTCATTGGCGAAGTGATGGCTGAGGCTGCAACCCTCGGCGTGGCGAACGAGATTGATGCTGTGGCGGTGACAACGGGACCAGGCCTGATCGGCTCGCTCCTTGTTGGCGCGGGTTTTGCATCGGCGTGGGCGTGGGGGCGTGGCCTCCCGGTTGTTCCAACGAATCACCTTGAGGGGCACTTTCGCGCCGCGTGGCTGCGCAGCGCTGGTGCGTCAGCAGCGAGTGCGCCAACCCTTCCGGCGATCGGGCTGATCGTCTCTGGCGGGCACACGCTGCTGGTCCGTGTTGACACAGATGGGAGAACGGAACGGCTCGGCGGAACGATTGATGACGCTGCGGGCGAGGCCTTCGACAAGATTGCGCGACTCCTCGGGCTCCCGTATCCAGGGGGCGCCGCGCTCTCGGCGCTCGCCGCAGGTGCAGTGCGAGGGGGTGAGCTACCTGGCGGACTGCGGCGTCTCCCCATGGCGCAGACGGACGGTGAGTACGATCTCTCCTTTAGCGGCGTGAAGACGGCTGCGGCGCGCATGGCGCTCGCCGCGATCGGTGAACCCGCTGCGTCACCCGGTCGTGCTGCGGCACTAGCCGCAACACTCCGTGATCACCCAGTGCCCGCCGCCGCCGCTGCTGCCATAGCCGCCGCCGCGCAAGACGCGATCATCGCCGCACTTGTCTCCCGCGTGGATCGTGCACTCGCCGCCACCCCTGGCGCCTCGCTCGTTGTTGGTGGTGGGGTTGCCGCTAACGTGCCGCTACGAGAAGCACTCGCCGCCGTTGCGGCACGTCACGGCCGCACGCTCAACGTTCCGCCAGTGCGCTGGTGCACCGATAATGCCGCCATGATCGGTGCCGCCGCACACGCCGCACTGCGCGAAGGGCGCGCGCAGTTGCAGGACCCCGCACGTGGCGTGAGCGTCGCCGCCTCCTGGCAGTTCGGAGCGGAGGCACCGGTATGAGCCCAACACCAGGCCGACCGGCGCGACGGGGGGCGCCGAGAGGCGCCGCGAAGGGGGTCGTGGAGGGGCATCTTGCCAAGCGACGGCTGAGCCAGAGCTTCCTTGTTGACCTTGAGGCGCGAGACGCGATCGTTGCCGCCGGTTCCGCAGCACACGGCGAGACGGTCCTTGAGATTGGACCAGGACTCGGCACGCTTACAGAGGGGTTGCTCGCAACAGGTGCACACGTCGTTGCGATTGAACTCGATGACGATCTGCTGCCGCGGCTCCAGGAGCGTTTCGCTGCGGAGATTGCCGCTGGTCAACTCACGCTCGTCCATGGTGATGCACTGAATGTGGACCTTGAGCCACTCCTTCCAGCGAGTGGTGGCTGGCGCGTCATCGCGAACATCCCGTATCACATCACCAGTCCGCTCCTGCATCGGCTCCTGCTGCTGCCGAATCCGGCACAACGAATCGTGCTGCTCGTTCAGCGTGAGGTTGCGGAACGGATCGCGGCAGAGGTGGGCGACTGGTCGTATCTCACCGCATTTGTCCGCGCACGTGTGGAGGCAACGATTGTGCGCACGGTGCGACGTGAGTCGTTTGATCCGATCCCAGCGGTTGACTCAGCGGTGCTTGTCCTTGATCGGCTCTCCGCCGATGCGGCGCTGAGCCTCTCGGAGGAGGATGAGGAGCAGCTCTGGCGACTGGTGCAGGCGGGCTTCCGCGAGCGACGGAAGAAGCTGCGCAACGCGCTGCCGCGTGCACTCCCAACCCCTGTTGATCAGGTGATGGCGGCGCTGGATCGTTCGGATATCGATCCAGACCTCCGCGCCCAGGCGCTCGGCGTGGAGGAGTGGGTGCGGCTACTGCGCGCACTTGGAGGCATTCCAGGTGCGCCGACGCGTGCGCCTCGCATGATGCGCACCGAGCCTGGCGAGGCGCCGACACGGCGTACACGCGTTGGCGCAGGACGCGTGAACTGGGTGGAACTTGATGCGCCAGGGAAGGTGAACCTCACGCTCGCCGTGCTCGGCCAACGCAGCGACGGCTATCACAACCTGCACTCGGTTGTGGCACCGCTCCGTCTCGCTGATCACCTCACGCTGCGGCTCCGTTCAGCGGGGGAGAGTGAGGACGAGCTGCACTGCGCTGGGCTCCCAATTCCCGGGACGGCGGAGAATCTGATTTATGTTGCGCTGCGTGAACTGCGCGCCGCACTTGGACCAGGGGCGCCGCTCCCGCCCCTCTCCGTCGTTCTGGAGAAGCGCCTCCCCGTTGCCGCAGGTCTCGGTGGTGGATCAAGCGATGCGGCGGCTGCGCTGCGTGGCGCGCTGCAACTCTGCAACCTGAAGATGGAGCCGCGTCAACTAATGGAGGTTGCGGCACGGATCGGTTCCGATGTTCCACTCTTCCTCCCCGAAGGTCCGGTGCTGATGGAGGGGCGTGGCGAAGAGATCACGCCGCTCACGCGATGGTCAGAGCCGACCCCTGGTGTCCTGCTGGTGAGTGCCAGCGAAGGGATCAAGACCCCCGACGTGTTCGCCGCGTTCGCTGGCGGGATTCGTGGTGAGTCGTATGGTGCGGCGCTGGTCAGCTCGCAGCACCTGGCGCAGGAGTTGACCACTGGGCTCTCAACGGCGGAGCTGCTGTTGCGCTCCTCCACGCTCGCCTCGGCGAACGACCTGCTCGCCCCTGCGCGTGCGATCACGCCATGGCTCAGGCCGCTCGATCACGCCCTGCGCCGCGTGCTTGGACAACCCCTCTCGCTCTCAGGATCGGGGCCAACCCTCTTCCTCCTCTATCCTTCGCTCTACGATGCTTCAGCGGCTGGAGCGCTGCTCGAGGCGGCGGTTGCCCGCGGTGAGCTGGAGCTACCGCCAGGTGGCGTGACGATCACTGCGACAGAGTTGGCATAGCGAGAGGAGTACTTCGATGGGTAAGGCGATTAACGGACCTGGGGTTGCGCCAGCGATCGGACCATATAGTGCGGCGATCACCTCTGGCGATCTCCTCTTCTGCTCTGGCCAGCTCGGCATGGACCCTGCCACTGGCGACCTTCGTGACGGCGTTACAGCGCAGGCGGAGCAGGCGCTCGTGAACCTGCGCGCACTACTCGCCGCCGCTGGGTTCGGTGTTGAGCACGTGGTGAAGTGCACCATCTTCCTGACGAACCTCGCCGACTTTGCCACCGTGAATGAGATCTACGGTCGCACCTTCTCGGAGCCGTACCCCGCACGCTCAACCGTGCAGGTGGCGGGGCTCCCCAAGGGGGGGCTCGTGGAGATTGAGGCGATCGCCCAGAGGGTCGGCTAGACTCTTCTCCAGATGACACCCTCAAGTACTGGGCCGGAGCGCCTTTCGGGCGTGACGGCCATCATCCTCGCCGCTGGAGTCGGCTCGCGCATGGGCGCCGCCGAACCGAAGGTTCTGCACCCACTTCTTGGTCGTCCGATGGCCCTCTGGGTGCTGGAGTCGATCCACACCGTGGTGAGCGATCCTGCGATCCTCCTCCTCTCACCGGCCACTGCGGCACTCCATGCGCTTGCCCCAAAGGGGACGCTGCGCGCCGAGCAGCCTGAGCCGCGCGGCACCGGTGATGCGGTGCGCTGCGCACTCCCTGCGCTGCCAGCCGGCGCAACCGAGATTCTGATTGCCTGCGGCGATACACCGCTCCTTGAGCCGAGCACGATCAGTGCGCTGATCGCTGCGCGCCGCGCGGCCAAGGTACCGCTCGCCCTCGCCGCCTTCCACGCTGACGATCCGACTGGGTACGGCCGTGTGGAACTGAACGACGCCGGTCGCGCCACGCGCATCACTGAAGAGCGCGACGCGTCGCCTGAAGTTCGAGAGAGCGATCTCGTCAACGCGGGACTCTACGTTGTTGATCGCGCCTGGCTTGAGACGGCGTTGAAGGGGCTCACCGCATCCAAAGCAACGGGCGAGATCTACCTCACCGACCTTGTCGCCGCCGCAGCAGCGGCTGGCAGCCCAGCCCCGATTCTCCTTGGGAGCGAGGCAGACCTTGAAGGGGTGAATGATCGCCGCCAGTTCGCCGACGCGGCAGCGGCGCTCCGTGAGCGGGTCAACGCGGGGCATATGGAGCGCGGCGTTGGGATGGTTGATCCGACGACGATCTGGATCGATCCTACGGTTGAGATTGCTGCAGACGTGGCGATTGAGCCAAACGTGATGATCAGTGGCACCACCACGATCGGGGCGCGCAGTCGCATCGAGTCTGGCTCGCGCATCCACCAGAGTCAGATTGGTGCAGGCTGCACGATTCGCTCGAGCGATATCAGCGAATCGCGTCTACACGACGACGTGGAGGTTGGGCCCTTTGCGCACATTCGTCCAGGCTGTGACATTGGCGCCGGCGCGCATGTGGGGAATTACGCCGAGCTGAAGGCGACGACACTCGGCGTGCGCGTCAAGGTCGGTCATCACAGCTATCTCGGCGATACCACCGTTGGTGAGGCGGCGAACATCGGCGCAGGGACGATCACCGCGAACTATGACGGTGTGGCAAAGCATGCGACCTCAATCGGCGCGGGTGCCTTCACGGGGATTGGCACACTGATCGTTGCACCAGTGAAGATGGGGTCAAAGTCGAAGACTGGCGCAGGGACGGTGCTCCTTGAGGACCTTCCAGACGGCGCACTTGCGGTAGGGGTTCCGGCGCGCGTCATCACTAGAAAAGGGTGATCTGAATGCTTGCTGATCTTGGGCTGATCCTGCTCCTGATTCTCCTCAACGGTCTCTTCGTTGCGGCGGAGATCGCCTTCGTCACCGTCCGTCGCACACGCCTTGACGAGCTCGCCGATGAGGGGGATCGGCGCGCTGCGCGCGCGCTGCGCCTCCTCAAAGATCCAGGGCGCTTCTTGGCCGTGATCCAGGTTGCGATCACCTTCCTCGGCGCCCTCGCTTCGGCGGTTGCTGCGGTGAGCATCGTTGAGCTGCTTGCGACGCCGCTCAGCGGCGTCTCGTGGATTGGGGAGCGGGCTGGCGTGATCGCGCTCCTCGTTGTGACCCTCCTCGTCTCGGTCGTCTCCATCGTCCTTGGTGAACTGATTCCGAAGGGATTCGCCTTGGCAAACCCTGATCGGATCGCACTCGTCGCCTCAGGACCAATCTCCCTCTTTGCAAAGATCGTGAGCCCACTCGTCGCACTCCTTGTCCTCCTCACCAAGGTGATCTCTAAACCGTTCGGCATTGACCCAACGCGCACTCCAGAGCTCTCCGCCGCGGAGATTCGCCTCATCGTTGAGCAGGGGAGCCAGCAGGGTGTCCTTGAGGCGGAAGAGGAGCAGATGATCTCCGCTGTGATGTCGCTCAGTGACTCAAAGCTGCACGAGGTGATGGTGCCGCGCATCGACATCGTTGCGATCGATCAAGAGGCAACGTTCGATGAGGCGGTCGAAGTTGTCCTCAAAGAGGGGCACAGCCGAACACCGCTCTACCGCGAGTCGGTCGACCATATCGTCGGCATCCTGTATGCGAAGGATCTGCTGCGACTGATCGCCGCGGGCGGGACGCGACCGCGCCTCCGCGACATCATGCGCCCAGCACTCTTCGTCCCTGAGTCACAGTCGGTTGATGACCTGCTGCACGAGCTACAGCGCCGCAAGGTGCACATGGCGGTTGTCTTGGACGAGTACGGCGGCACCGCCGGCCTCGTCACCATTGAGGATCTCCTTGAAGAGATCGTTGGAGAGATTCAGGACGAGTTCGACGAAGAGGAGCCGATGAAGGTGGAGATCGGGCCAGGCGAGGTGATCCTGGATGGTCGCGCCGCTATTGATGATCTCACCGAACTCGTTGAGCCTGCACTTGAGCTCGAGGACGACGAGGAGTACGACACGCTCGGCGGCTTTGTCTACCACCGCATCGGTCGCGTTCCCGTTGTTGGCGACGCCGTAGTGATTGAGCCGTTCGTGATCACGGTGATTAAGGTGAGCGGTCGCCGTGTTGGGAAGGTGCGCGTCCGCTGGACGCCGATCAGCACTGCTGCCGCGTCAAACGGAGACGAAGGGAAGTAGGCTGCGCTCCGCTATGCGGAGATGACGCGCGTCAGGATCTCTTCTAGTCGCTCGATCGCTCGCGGGTTCATCGCCTTCACGCTGTGGATCTCCTTCAGGGCGCGCTCACGCCAGATCGCCGCCTGCTCACGCGTGTAGGCCTCAGCGCCTGTGCGCTCAAGCACGGCGAGTCCAGCCGCAATGAGTGCCGCGTCAGGGTTCGGCGTGGAGAAGAGTCGGTCGAGCGTCCCGCGATCTTCGGTGTTGGCGTGCTCCGCCGCGTAGAGGACGGGGAGCGTCTTCTTATGACGCGCTAGGTCTGACGGCTCTTTCCCTGTTGCCGCCTCGTTCCCCCAGATGCCGAGGAGATCATCATTGATCTGGAAGGCGAGCCCCAACGCCCAACCGAAGGCACGGAAGCGAGCAATCACCTCGTTGTCATCGGTTGCAAGCACCGCCGCTGACTCAACGCCGCCAGAGATGAGTGCAGCGGTCTTGCGGCCGATCATCTCGAAGTAGTGCTCCACGCTCTGCATTTCGTTCTTCTGGCTTGCGGCAATATCAATGAACTGACCTTCGCAGAGGCGGAGGCAGGTCTCGTCATAGATCTTCATCATGCGGATCACCTTTGCGTCGGAGAAGCCGAGCGCGCTCAGGCGGTGCGTCGCGACGCGGCTGATGGTGAAGAGGGCGTCACCCGTGTTGATGGCATGGGGGATCCCCTCACGCACCCAGAGGGTGGGTCGTCCACGGCGCTCTGCGTCGCTGTCTTCGATGTCGTCATGCACCAAGCTGAAGTTATGGCCGAGCTCAACGGCTGCGGCTCCAGGGATGGCGCGCTCCCAGTCGCTGGAGAGCGATGCGTAGGTGAGCAGCCCGAGGAGTGGCCGCATTCGCTTCCCAAGCCGTGCGGTCGGATCGCCGTAGCCCATGTGATAGCGGATCTGGTCGTACATGTTTGCGGTGATCGGCTCCTCCCACTCCGCGAAGAGCGCAAGGATCGCCTTGTCTGTTGCGGCGATGAGCACGTCAAGATCTAGCTCGAGCAGGTTCGCGCCAGAGGGTGTGCCCCGTAACTCCGTCATACCCCAATGCTACCCTGACCCCATGCCTGAACGCCGAACCTCACGGACGCTGGCGGTTGTGACCTCCCGATTTCGATTAGGTGAGGCGGATCGCGTCCTTACCCTCCTCTCGCCGGATCGCGGCAAGTTCAAGGCGATCGCGAAGGGGGTGCGTAAGCCAACGAGTCGGCTCGGTGGCGGCGTGGAGCCGTTCGCCGAACTTGAGGTTGCGCTCGCCGCCGGTCGCACCTTCGACATCGTGACGCAGGTGCAGTCGCGTCGCGTCTGGCTCGGGCTCCGCGAACGGCTAAAGAGCAGCGCCGTCGCCTGGTACGCGGCGGAGCTCGTTGAGCGCGCCACCAGTGAAGAGCAGCCTGAGCCGCAACTCTACGAGCTCCTCATCCACGCCTGGGATCTCCTTGAAGCGGGCGCCTCCGATGAGCTCGTTGCGCGCTGGGTTGAGCTCGGACTTCTTGATGCGGCAGGACACGGCCCCGAGCTTGATCAGTGTCTTGATTGCGGGCGCGCGCCAGTTGAGGGGGAGGGTCTGCGCTGGGATGAGGTGGCGGGCGGTATCCGTTGTGCAGCACATGGTGAGGGGCTTCCGCTTAGTAGTGATGCGCTGCGCCTCCTGCGCGCGCTGCGACGCTTCCCCCCAGAGCAACTCACTCAACTTCGTCTCCCCACAGGACCACTCGCGGAGGCGGATCGCGCCCTCCGTGGCTCTATCCTGTTGCTCTACGGACATGAGCCGAAGAGTCGAAGCTTCCTTGATGAGGTGATGGCATGAGTGAGGTGGCGGCATGAACAGCGTGAGCGATCTACTCCTCGTGGCGTTCGGTGGCGGTGCTGGCGCGCTGCTGCGCGGTGGTATCGACACGCTCGCGACACGCTTCGGTCTTGCGGCACCACTCGCCACACTCTCCATCAACCTCCTCGGCTCCTTCTTCGCTGGCCTCGTTGCTGTGCTGCTGATCGATCGCAGCCTTCTCCCTGAGGCGGCGCGACCACTCCTCCTGATCGGCCTACTCGGTGGCTTCACCACCTTCTCCACCTTTGCGCTGCAGCTCGCACGGATGAGCGACGCAGGGGAGGCGCTTCCGCTCCTCGCCTATGCGGCGGGGTCGCTCCTTCTCGGGTTCGCCGCTGCTGTTGCGGGGATCGCTCTCGGGCGTGCCCTCTAGCGTGCGACGGATCGGGTAGGCTTCCACTTCATGAGCATCACCGCCGATCCTTCGATCACGCTCGCCGGCACGCTGGCCGCCGACGCCACCCCCGCGGTCGCAGATCTCGACGTCATCGTCTCGCTCGCAAAGCGTCGCGGCTTCGTCTTCCCAAGCTCGGAGATCTACGGCGGGATCAACGCCGTCTGGGATTACGGCCCACTCGGCGTGGAGCTGAAGAATAATGTGAAGCGTGCCTGGTGGCGCAGCATCGTCCAGGAGCGCAACGACGTGGTGGGCCTTGACGCAGGCATCTTGATGCACCCACAGGTGTGGCGCACCTCAGGGCACGTCGGCTCGTTCAGCGATCCGCTCGTTGAGTGCACCGCCTGCAAGCGTCGCTACCGCCTAGATGAACTCCCAGGGACAGATGCGCTCACCACACTGCAACTTGCCGAGGCTGACATTGTCACGAAGCTCGGCCTCGTCTGCCCCGACTGCGAGGGGAGCCTCACCCCACCGCGTCGATTCAACCTGATGTTCAAGACCTTCATGGGCCCAGTAGAGGAGGATGCCTCGGTCATCTACCTCCGTCCGGAGACGGCACAGGGTGCATATGTTCAGCACAAGAACGTTCGCGATGCTGCACGAAAGAAGATCCCATTCGGTATTGCGCAGATTGGGAAGTCCTTCCGCAACGAGATCAGCCCAGGGAACTTCGTCTTCCGCATGCGCGAGTTTGAGCAGATGGAGCTGCAGATGTTCGTGCGGCCAGAGGAGGGTGCGACCGCCGCCTTTGATGAGTGGCTCCCACGCCGACTTGAGTGGTACAAGGCGTACGGCGTCTCGCCAGAGCGGCTCCGCGCGCGCGAGCATGCGCCTGATGAGCTCGCTCATTACGCAAAGCGCGCCATTGACGTTGAGTACCGCTTCCCATTCGGCTGGAAGGAGCTTGAGGGGGTGCATAACCGTGGCGACTTTGATCTCTCCCGTCACGCGGCCGAGAGCGGCGAGAGCCTCTCGTACTTTGATCCAGCAACAGAGCAGACCTTCACGCCGTGGGTTGTTGAGGCGGCTGCTGGCGCCGACCGCGCCGCGTTCACCTTCCTGATCGACGCCTATCGTGAAGAGATCGTGCGCGATGAGAAGCGCGTCGTTCTCGGACTGCACCCAGAGCTCGCGCCGTACAAGGTGGCGGTACTGCCGCTACTGAAGAAGCGCGACGATCTCGTAGAGCTCGCGCATAAGATTCGTAACGGCCTCTCACGTGAGTTCACGGCGGTCTACGACGACACGGCCGCCATCGGGAAACTCTACCGCCGTCAGGATGAGATCGGCACGCCGTGGTGCATCTGTGTTGACGTTGACTCAATGGACGACCACGCGGTTACGGTGCGCGATCGCGACAGTATGGAGCAGGAGCGGGTCAGCGTGGATCGACTTGAGGAGTACTTCCTTAGCAAGTTGCGCGCCGCGCGCCCGTAGCGCTTACTCGGTCGGTTCGGTAGCCCCAGTCGCTCCGGTCGCGCCAGTCGGCTGCTTCCCCGCCGGCCAGTAGAGTTCCTTATGAATCGCCTCCTCAGGAAGTCCATACGCGCGGAGCTTCAGCTCCGCCGCAACAATCATCTCGGGGTTGCCACAGAGGTAGGCGACCGCACCGGCTGGGTCAACACCGAGATCCTTCAGTGCTGACTGGATTACCGTCTCTACGCGTCCTGTTCGTCCGGTCCACCCTGCGTTCGCAGGATCGTTCGGACGAGAGATTGATGGCACGTAGGTGGCTGGATACTCGCCGCTCGCGTTCCAGCCATTCAGCAGTTCGGCGTAGCCGATATCTGCGACGTAGCTCACCCCGTTCAGGTAGATCGCTCGACGTGGTCGACCATCGGCGAGCAGCGTGCGTGCCATGGAGACGAATGGGGCAATGCCGGTTCCGGACGAGATGAAGAGATGGATGCGGTCGTCATCTGGTTGAAGGGTGAACTTCCCCTTCGGTGCGAGGACGCGGAGTCCATGCCCAACTGGAAGCGCAAAGGCGAGTGGCGTGAATGCGCCACCACGAACGAGTCGGAGATAGAGTTCGTAGCCGCCGGTCAGGTCGCGTGCGGATGATGCGATCGAGTAGGGGCGCTGCATCCACTTTTCGCCAACCTTCACACCAATCGTCACGTACTGTCCCGGCTCAAACGGCGTTGGTGTGCCGGTCGGCTTGATCCAGACACGCGCGAGGGTATCGGTGTCATCGATGCGGGCGGCGAGCGTCGCGTTGTAGCCAGGGTCCTGCGCAAGGATGCCGAGCGACGCTGGATCTGAGCTGCTACCGCTCATCGCTACCTCCGCTACACGACCCGCGCGCCATTACGTGGCGCCTCCCGCTGAGTGTAGGGGAGCCCCCGCGTGCTCGCCCCGTGCCGCCTGGCCAGACCTGGCGGCGGCTGTTGACGGTGGGGGGTGTGGGTGGCATCCTTCCGCGGATAGGACTTGACACCCACGGGCAGCCGCTATGCCCGCCACCGAAGCCCTTTGAGGAGGTCAGCCAGCCGATGGCTTCAGGGAGCGTCGCCGAAGTCAAGAGTCGACTCGCCGTCGCCGACGTTGTCGGCGAGACGGTCCAACTGCGCAAGGCTGGAACCACCTTTAAGGGCCTCTGCCCATTCCACGGGGAGAAGACGCCATCGTTTGTCGTGACGCCGGCGCGAGACTCGTGGAAGTGCTTCGGCTGTGGGAAGGGGGGCGACATCTTCACCTTTGTCATGGAGCGCGACAACCTCCCATTCGGTGAGGCGCTCACACTCCTCGCCGCCAAGGCGGGCGTCGTCCTAGATGAGCGCAGTCGCGCAGAGGATGTGCGCCGCGCTCGGCTGCGCGAAGTGCTTGAAGGCGCGGTCAGCTTCTATCACGCCATCCTTCTCTCGCACGACTTAGGGAAGCCGGCGCTTGAATATCTGCACAGTCGCGGTTTCACCGATGCAACGATTGAGTCGCAGCGCATCGGTTGGGCACCAGAGTCGTGGGACGCCTGCTCCAAGGCACTCGCCGCAAAGCGTGGTGCAACGCCAGAGGAGCTTGATGCTGTTGGACTGACAACAGATCGTGGCGGGGGTCGTGGTGCCTACGATCGATTCCGCGCGCGGATCATCTTCCCGATTCGCGATGCAAACGGAAAGATCACTGGGCTCGGTGGTCGCCTCCTCCCCGTTGATGACACGCGTGGCGATCACGGCCCGAAGTATCTGAACAGCGCCGCAACGCCGCTCTTTGATAAGTCGCGCACCCTTTATCTGATTGACAAGGCGAAGGCGGCGATTCGTAAGAGCGGCACCGCCGTGCTAGTTGAGGGATACACCGATGCGCTGATGGCACATCAGTCGGGCTTTGAGAACGTCGTCGCAAGCATGGGGACGGCGCTTACCCCAGCACAGGTGGCGCTGCTGTTGCGTTACGGTTCAAAGATCGTCCTCGCCTATGACGTTGATGCCGCCGGTGCAAAGGCGGGCGCATTTGGGGCAACAGAACTTCTTCGCCTTGTGACTGAACTTGCAGGCGTCGCTGACGGCCCGTCACTCGTTGATGTTGGGATCGTGAAGCTTCCTGACGGGAAGGACCCTGACGAAGTGGTACGCGATGAGCCTGACCTCTGGCGTGCCGCCGTTGAGCGACCGATCCCCGTTGTTGAATACCTGATTGAAGAGGCGGCGAGCGCGCACGACCTGCGCGATCTCGGTGGACGGAAGCGTGCCGTTGACGCGATTAAGCCAACGCTGCGCATCCTGCGCGACCCAGTGATTCGCGACGGCTACGCCGCCGCCGCCGCGCGGAGGATCGGCGTGGACGAATCTACGATCCGTGAGGCGATCCGCCGCCCTGGCGGAGATGCCCCAACGTCACTTCAGGACGGGAAGATCTCGGCCGACAGCGTGCGCGCCGCCGACCTTGAAGGGGACCTTGGCGCCATCCTGGCTGGGGTTTCGCCCCCTGAGGCTGAACTGCTACGCCTCCTCCTCCTCGCGCCTACGGAGCGTCTGCGGGTCCGTGAGACACTAGGGGACGAACTCTTCTCTAGCGGGCTTGCCCGCTCGCTCTGGCACGGCCTTCGTGCTGGGCTGGACGCGACGCTAGAGGCTGGTGGAGCCCCCACTTCGCTAGAGCAACTTCCGGCGGCGATCCAGGGGGAAGAGCGACGGCTTGCACAGGCGTTGCTCGCACGTGACGGGCAGTCGGTAAGCGTTGAACGAGTACGGATCGGTATTGATCAGACAGCGTTACGACTCGAGGCGGACCGACTTGATGAGGCGATGGCCTGGTCGCGTTCGGAGATCGCAGAGGCGGAACGCGCAACGGACGCGCCGCGCGTCCGTGAACTTATGGAGCGAGAGCGTGATCTCGGTGTAAAGCGAAAGGTCTTGGATCGGCGGCTGATGGCCTCCGGCGTGATGACAGCAGGGAAGGGGGGCCTACGATGACCGCAAAGAAGCCAGCTCCAGTCGCGAAGCCCGTCGTAAAGCCGGCCGCACCAGCGAAGCTTGTGACAAAGCCCGTCACGAAGCCCGTAGCCAAGCCTGCCCCGAAGCCTGCCGCCACGAAGGCACCTGCGAAGAAGGCGGCTCTGTCGAAGCTTCCGCAGAAGTCAGCAGCGTCCCCCAAAAAGGCTGCACCAAAAAAGATTGCGCCGAAGAAGGCCGTCCCAGTGAAGACCGCTGCAAAGCCAGCAGCTAAGCCCGCCACTAAGCCAGTAGTAAAGCCAAAAGGAAAGGCAACGCCAAAGCCGGCTGCGAAAACGCCTCCGAAGCCCACCGCGAAGGTGACCGCGAAGGTTGTCGCCGCAAAAGCAGCTACGAAGCCAGGCGCGAAGGCCCTTGTGAAGGCGAAGGTGGCGCCGCTCGCCACCGTCGCGCCAAAGGGGAAGGGCTCAGCGCCGAAGGGTGGTGCAGCGAAGAAGGGGGCGGCTGCGGAGCCAGATCCAACGGCGAAGCTTGCCGGGATCGCTGAGCCTGGCGCTGGCGATCTTGCTGAGATTGAGGCGGACGGCGTAGAGATCCTTGATCCAGAGGCCGCCGCCGCGGCGCTGCTGGAGGTTGCAGCGCCTGAGGTGGCGAAGGTCGCAGAGGTGGTCGCCGAGACGGTGACCGAGTCCGTCGGCATTGACGATCCGGTCCGCATGTACTTGAAGGAGATCGGTCGCGTTGGGCTGCTTACCGCAGAAGAGGAGGTCGTCCTCGCCAAGATGATCGAGCTCGGCGAGCAGATGGCGGACGAGCCGTGGAAGGCGATCTACAACCTCCACCAGTGGACGTACCACGAGACGGAACTGAAGACGCGCAAGAAGAAGGAGTGGTATCGCTTCGACCCGATCATTGCCGAGAAGGCGCACGTCACCTTCCGAGAGGCGATCGCCTTCTACGTCAAGGGGCATAAGCTCGGCGAGTGCAAGATCACGGGCTTTGACAAGGCGGTCCGCGAAGTGGCGGCACTCCCTGGGAGCGACACGGCGCAGAAGAACCTGCTTGTCGCCAAGAGCTTGGTGAAGGCCTTCAACGATCCGAACCGTCGCAACCTTGCGGCGAGGACGAGCGAGCTCGTTGACTTCGCCTTCCAGGCGGTGAGCTCGGGTGACTTGAACAGCCGTGATAACCCGGTGCTCAGCAAGCTCTTCGTCTGGTCGCGCGATGAGATCGCCTGGCCAGCAATGGAGGCGTACGTGCAGTCAGGAAAGTATGTGAGCGCAACGGGAGAGGACTGGCTTCGTGAGGGCGGCTGGGATCCTGAGAACCCAGCGCTCGGCAAGCTTCGTGGCCGTGAAGGGGCCGTCGTGCAGCTCGGCTGGCGCGGTCGGGAGGAACTGACCAAGGCAAACTTGCGCCTCGTCGTTTCGATTGCAAAGAAGTACATCGGCCGCGGCATGAGCTTCCTTGATCTCATCCAGGAGGGGAACATCGGCCTCATCCGCGCGGTGGAGAAGTTTGAGTACATCAAGGGCTTCAAGTTCTCTACCTATGCAACCTGGTGGATTCGCCAGGCAATCACGCGTGCGATTGCCGACCAGGCGCGCACGATCCGCATTCCGGTGCACATGTACGAGCAGTTAAATCGGCTGACGCGTATTCAGCGGCAGCTCTTTCAGGAGCTTGGCCGTGAGGCAACGGATGAGGAGATCGCCACCGAGTTGACCAAGGTGACCGAGACTGAGGTGACGGCCGAGCGCGTCCGGGAGATGCGTAAGGTGAGCCAGGAGCCAGTCTCGTTGGAGACCCCGATCGGCGAAGAGGAAGATAGTCACCTCGGTGACTTCATTGAGGATAAGGCGGCGAAGAAGCCAGATGAGGCGGCGAACAGTCAGCTGCTCAGCGAGCAGATTGTTGCAACGCTTGAGTCACTCAGTGCGCGCGAACAGCGCGTACTGCGACTACGCTTCGGCCTTGAAGATGGGCGACAGCGCACGCTGGAAGAGGTGGGCGCCGAGTTCAACGTGACGCGTGAGCGCATCCGCCAGATCGAGGCGAAGGCGCTGCGTAAGTTGCGGCACCCATCACGCTCGCGCAAGCTGCGCGACTATCTCGACTAGTCGCATGGCCACGCACCAGACGAGCGCACTGGTTCCCAACGGCGTCGGGCTGCATGCCCGCCCTGCGGCACTCTTCGTCCAGCAGGCGTCTGGCTTCAGCTCCACGATCCGGCTCACCTGCGGCGAACGGACTGCGGACGGGAAGTCCATTCTCGGCGTCCTGCAGCTCGGCGCCTCTGCAGGGAGCGCAGTAGAGATCCGCGCAGAGGGGGACGACGCCGAGGCAGCCGCAGAGGCGCTCGCCGCCTTCATCCGTGCGATCGCCTAGCGTCGTTCTGTAGGGCGCGCCAGCGCGCTCGGAGTCGGAGAGTTCGGGGCAGACTGTTGGTTGCTGGGTGATCACCCAGATAAACAAGTCGATGGAGGGGATATGGGCACAGATATCGTCGCCGCAGCGAAGGGCGTGATTAAAGGACTCGGCGGGGCAAAGAACATCAAGTCGAGCGAGCCCTGCATCACACGGATTCGGTGCGACCTTGTTGACATGAAGAAGATGGACGAGGCGACACTGAAGAAGGCTGGGGCGATTGCCGTTGTGAAGTTTGGGAAGGGTGTCCAGGTGGTGATGGGAACCCTCTCTGACAACATCGAATCTGAGATGCGCCGTCAGATGAAGCGCTGAGTGGCGGAGCGGGTCACCCTGCTCGCCCCCTTCGCGGGGCGGGTCGTCCCACTGAGCGACCTCCCCGACCCCGTCTTCGCACAGGGGATCATGGGTAGTGGGGTCGCGATTGACCCCGAGGAGGTCTCGCTGCTGACCGCTGCCTCCCCCTGCGCGGGGAGCGTGGCGAAGCTCTTTCCAGGCGGGCACGGGGTGGCGATTGAGAGTGCCGCTGGCCCCATCCTCCTTCACCTTGGTCTCGACACGGTCGCCCTGAAGGGAGTCGGCCTCACCGCGCTGGTGGGGGATGGTGATCTGATCGTCGCCGGTCAGCCCCTCGTCGAACTCGCAGCCGCCAGCATCCGTGCTGGTGGGACCTCGCTCCTCACCCCGATCGTTGCGATCGGTGGACAGCGGGTTGAGCTCCTCGCTACCGCAGGGGGGCAGGTTAAGGCGGGGGAGCCGCTCCTCACCGTTCACCCCGCCTAGCCACGAGGCCCTAAGCACGATTTGGCCCCTGGCTGGGCCAAAAGATAAGGGACCTTAATGAAACCCCTTGCCATACCGCTACCTGGGGAGTAGGGTTATCCACAAGCGGGAGCCGTCCTGACCGCAAGGGCAGGGCCTCACGCTTAAGTGGAGGTACAGAGGAATGTTGGAGTACATGCAGAAGATCGGGAAGGCGTTAATGCTTCCGATCGCAGTGCTTCCGGCGGCGGCGCTGTTGCTTCGCCTCGGAGTACTTTTCAGTGGTGGTGACGCGGGCCAGGGCTTCGCGGGTCTCGCCACAGACACACCGCTTCTTGCGGTGTGGAAGGTCATGGCACTCGCTGGAGACACCGTCTTCGGCGCACTGCCAATCTTGTTCGCAGTCGGTGTGGCCGTTGGTCTCACCGAGGGTTCCGGCGTTGCCGCCCTTGGCGGTACGGTCGGTATCTTGATTCTCAATGCAATCAACAAGCAGGGTTCGATCAGCGACATCCTGAATGCGACCCCAGACGCAGCCCCTCTCAAGATGGGCGTGTTCGGCGGTATCATTATCGGTGTTGTTGCTGCGTGGGCCTACAACAATTACAAGGATATGAAGCTGCCGAGCTACCTCGGCTTCTTCGCCGGTCGTCGCTTTGTCCCAATCATTACGGCGCTTGCGTCGGTGGGTGTGGGCATCGTGGCAGCCGTCGTCTGGCCGCCAATCGGGCAGGCCATCCAGAGCTTTGGCGACATGATCGTCACGTTGGGCGGTATCGGACTCGTCCTTTACGGCTTCGCCAACCGCATGCTGCTCCTCGTGGGCTTGCATCACATCCTGAACACGTTCGTTTGGTTCCAGCTCGGAAGCTTCACTAAGGCCGACGGCACTGTTGTGAACGGCGACCTTAACCGCTTCTTCGCTGGCGACCCAACCGCAGGCCCATTCATGGCGGGTTGGTTCGTGGTGATGATGTTCGGCCTTCCGGCCGCGGCATACGCCATTTACCAAGCTGCAGACAAGAGCGAGAAGAAGGCAACTGGCTCCATCATGGGCTCGGCGGGCTTCACCTCGTTCCTCACCGGTATCACTGAGCCGATTGAGTTCAGCTTCGCTTACGCGGCACCGGCACTCTTCGCAGTGCACGGTCTCCTCGCCGGCGTGGCACTCGCCATCTGCGCACAGCTCGACTGGGTGCAGGGCTTCGGCTTCTCGGCAGGCTTGATCGACTACCTGCTCAACTTCACGTTGGCGTCAAGCGCGTCAGCGGGTGGGAGCACGGGACCCCTCGGGATCCTGGGCTTGGGCGTTGTCTTCGCTGCGCTGTACTACGTACTGTTCGCAGCGGTGATCAAGAGCCAGAACCTTGCCACCCCTGGCCGCACGCCAGTCAAGGGGAAGGGCCGACGCTAACTCGTGATCCAATCCGTCTCGGCTCTCTAGGCTTAGGCGGAAACGCGTGGACGATCTAATCGTCCTGGGGCTGGTAGTCGCCGTTTGGTGGCTACCAGCCCTACGCGTTATTCGAGACATGGATCTCATCCCTGGCATCCCGCGACCACTCTTCTGGTCGGTCTTGCCGGTGATCGGCCTCCCGATCGTGGGGCCGCTCTTCTACGCCACCTGGCTGCGCCGCAGGCTCTTCAACATCGGCGCTAACGCTCTGCAACTCCGCGAAGAGCGGAACCGTGCCCGCCGCGCCCGAGGGGCGGGCGAGGAGCACGGCGATCCCTCTCGTCGACGCTGACCCTGCTACCATTTCGCCCTCGGCAGCCTCGCGCTGCTGACCTGTTCCGGCGTAGCTCAGTGGTAGAGCGGGCGGCTGTTAACCGCTAGGTCGTAGGTTCGAGCCCTACCGCCGGAGCCAGCAACATTGATTCTGTATTGAGCGGCAGGAGGACCAGATGGTTGGCACAGGCCTCAGCGAAACCCCCGCCGCCTACCGCACCAAACTCGTTGCGCAGGACGATGCGCAGCTTGACGCCTGGGTTGCCGGATCACTCCGCGATATCGCCAAGCGGAGGGGTGTGGTGCAGTCAGTGCATGAGTTGAGCAAGGCAACCGGCCTTGATGACGATGCGCTCGCTGGCGCCTTCACCCTTGGCGGTGGTGCCGCTGCAACGATGGGGCGCGATGCTGAGGGGCAACTGATCTTCCCCGCCGTGGCGCTCTGGGCCTTCGTGCCGGGGATCCGCGCCTACGAGCCGAAGCTCGGCCGCGATCGACTGATCAACTTCCTGGTCGCGACCTTCGAGGAGGTCGTCTACATCTAGCGCTGATCTCCTGCGCGCCTCTTGCGCGACCGGCGAGGGTTCGGGCTATTCGCCCTTCTGGCGAAGGATCGCGGCGAGGTTATCTAACTTGTTGCGCGCGATCTGCAACCACTTCGCCATGTTCGTGCGATCAAGGTGGTTCAACTTGACAGAGCCGTCTGCGCGATCAATCGCATGCAGGATGGTGGCGAGCTCTTCAATGGCGTTACCGAGTGACTCGCGTGCGGCGGTGAGACCTGCGTCGCTTGCCGCAGGGAGCGCCGCACGGAGTGGGGCGCTGGTGAGCGGCGTCGCTTCAATAATTGGCGCAAAGACCTGCGTCTGGGCTGGTGCTGGTGTATCAACGGCAAACGGAGTTGGGGTTGCAGCTGCGGCAGGAGCCACTGCTGGTGCGCCGAGGCTTGGGTGCTCGCTCTCTCCACGGACAGCCTCCTTCAGTCGCGCAAGTGAGAGCTCGCCGCGTGCGATCTGCGCTGCGAGTTCGGCGCGACGGGCAGGGTCATCAATCTTCATCAGTTCGTAGGCGTGACTGATCGTGTCGGAGCGTTCGGCAACGAGGGCGCGCACATCGGCTGGCGCGGCGACAAGGCGGAGGCGATTCTCAATGTAGCCCTTATCTTTGCCGAGTTTGTTGGCGAGCTTGCGGATGCTATAGCCGAGCTCGCTCGTCATGCGCGCGAAGATTGCCGCTTCATCAAGTGGCGAGAGGTTCTCACGCTGTAGGTTCTCGATCACGGCGATCTCGATCGCCTGCTCGTCGCTCATCTCCTCAATGATCGCGGGGATCAGGGCGAGGGCGAGTGCGGTAACGGCGCGCCAGCGGCGCTCACCAGCAACGATCTCGTAGCGGCCGCGTTCGAGCGGGCGCACAAGGATCGGCTGGAGGACGCCATGCTCGCGGATGCTCGCCGTAAGGTCGTCTAGTGCGGCGGGGTCGGCGGCGATGCGCGGCTGCTTCGGATTTGGCGTGATGCGGTCAACGGCGATCTGGCGGACGGCGCGATCGTGCTGCTCGCCCTCTGGCTTGAGGAGCGAGAGGACGGAGTCGCTTAGCTTTTCCTCCTGGGCGAGGCGCTGGCTTGCCGCTGCGCGAAAATCAGGCTTGGCCACGTGCGATCACCTCCGCTGCTAACTCGCGATACATCTCCGCTGCGTCGGAGACTGGCGCATACACGGTGATCGGCTTCCCGGTGAGTGGCGCTTCGCCGAGGCGCACCGTTGAGCCGATGATTGTCTTGAATACTGGCGCATCGGCGTAGCCCTGCATCTCAGCGAGCATCTCCTTGCCGAGCACGGTGCGCTGATCAACGAAGGTGGGGAGGAGTCCGAGTACGGTGAGATCCTTGTTCAGCTTGGAGTGGATCGTCTTGACCACATTGAGCAGGTTCTTCAGTCCCTTCAGCGCGTAGTACTGCGCCTGCACTGGGATGATGACTGCATCCGCCGCCACGAGCCCGTTGATGGTGAGGAGGCCGAGCGTTGGTGGGCAGTCGATGAGGATGTAGTCGTAGGCGCCGCGCGTGCCATCATCAAGGGCCTCACGCAGCGCGTACTCGCGCCCCATCGCGTTGAAGAGGTCCACCTCTGCCGAAGCGAGGTCGAGGGTTGCTGGGGCAACGTGGATTCCGGGGAAGTCGCTGTGCAGGATGATCGGTGCCATAGAGCGCTCCTGCGAGACGAGCACGTCAGCAGTTGAGCGGGAGACATCGGCGAGGTTGAAGCCGAGCCCAGCGGTGAGGTTCGCCTGGGCATCCATGTCGATGGCGAGCACCTTCAGGCCGCGCTCAGCGAGCGCTCCAGCGAGGTTGACGACCGTGGTCGTCTTTCCGACGCCACCCTTCTGGTTGGCGACCGCAATGACCTTCCCCATGTAACTCCCTCCGCGAGCGCTGGCGGTGTGCCGCCTGTGCGCCTTGCGCATCCTACCCCCTTGTCTTTGTTCGTAGCGGCGTCTGTGCGCTGTCTGCGTACACGGACGTCACGGCTGTCTGGCAGGGTGGGGGTGTGGGAGAATCTCAGGGATCGGTGGGGGTGACTGCCGCTGTAACAAATAGAGATCTAACAATGGGGGGGTCATGGCGGGAGACGGGGAGCGAGAGGCGGCGCGGACGACGACCAGCTCTGGAATCCCGCTCGCCCAGGAGTACGGCCCAGAGAGCGCGACGGGTCGCTTAGAGGCTGAGATTGGGGCGGCTGGGGCATACCCGTACACCCGCGGTGTCCAGTCAACGATGTACCGCGGCCGCCTCTGGACGATGCGCCAGTACGCCGGCTTCTCTACCGCCCGAGAGTCGAACGCCCGCTACCGCTACCTCCTGGAGCAGGGACAGACGGGACTCTCGGTCGCCTTCGACCTGCCGACCCAGATGGGCTACGACTCCGACGCCCCTGAGGCGGAGGGGGAGGTTGGACGCGTCGGGGTGGCGATCGACTCGCTCGCCGACATGGAGCAGCTCTTCGATGGGATCCCGCTCGACAAGGTTTCGACCTCAATGACGATCAACTCCACCGCGCCGATCCTGCTCGCCTTCTACGTGGCGGTTGCCGAGCGACAGGGGGTGCCGCGTAGCGCGCTCGCTGGGACAACGCAGAACGATGTGCTGAAGGAGTACATCGCACGCGGCACCTATATCTTCCCGCCAGAGCCGTCCATGCGCCTGATCACCGACGTCTTTGAGTGGTGCAGCGCCGAGCTGCCGAAGTGGAATACGATCAGCATCTCTGGCTATCACATGCGCGAGGCGGGGGCGACCGCAGCGCAGGAGCTCGCCTTCACCTTCGCCGATGCGATCGCGTATGTAGACGCGGCGATTGCGCGCGGCATGGAGGTGGACGCGATCGGGCCGCGCCTCTCCTTCTTCTTCGCCGCTTGGACCGACATCCTGGAGGAGACGGCAAAGTTCCGCGCTGCGCGGAGGATCTGGGCGCGACTGATGCGCGAACGATTCGGTGCGAAGAGTGAGAAGTCGCTCCACTGCCGATTCCATGTTCAGACCGCAGGATCTGCGCTGACGGCGCAATCGATTGACAACAATGTGGTGCGCGCTGCGTATCAGGCGCTTGCTGCAATCTTCGGCGGCGCGCAGAGCCTGCACGTCAACGGGAAAGATGAAGCGCTCGCGCTACCAACAGAAGAGTCGGCGCGTCTCGCACTGCGAACACAACAGGTCCTTGCGCACGAAGCGGGCGTTATTGGAACAGTTGATCCACTCGGTGGAAGTTGGGCGATTGAAGCGCTCACCGACAAGATTGAAGCCGAAGCGCTGGAACTGATCGCTGAGACAGATCGGCTCGGCGGCGCCGTTGCCGCAATCTCTGCCGGCTTCCCACAACGTGCCATTCAGGATGCCGCCTTCGCATATCAGCGCGAAGTAGAGCGCGGCGATCGTGTGATTGTTGGCGTAAACCGTTTTGTTGACGAAGAGGTGAGCACGCCGCCGATCGCCCGCATCGATCCGGCGCGCGAGAAGGAGCAGGTTGCCTCGCTTACAGCGTTCCGCGCAGCACGAAACGCGGCTGCGGCCGCTGCGGCACTCGCTGCAATTGAAACTGCGGCGAAGGGGAACACCAATCTGATGCCGCTCCTGATTGACGGCGTCAAGACGGGGCTCACTGTTGGTGAGATTAGTGGTGCACTGCGCAAGATCTGGGGCGAGTATCGAGAGTCACTCGTTCTATGAGCGCGGCGCAGCATGAGGTCGGACTAGGCGGCCTCCCAATCAACGGTCGTATTCATCACGTCGCCACGGTCGTGCGCGATCTCGATGCCGCTGTGAAATTCCACGCTGAGGTGCTCGGCCTGCCGCTCGAACAGATCGCCGATGTCCCGTCACAAGAGGTGCGCATCGCCTTTCTCACCGCGGGTGACTCTAAGATTGAACTTGTGGCGCCAACGAACAGTACGAGCGGCGTCGCGCGCTTCCTCGAGACAAAAGGTGAGGGCTTTCACCACCTCTGCTTAGAGGTCGCCGACATTGATGCAGAGCTGCAGCGACTCGCAGCCACGGGGATTCAACTGATCAACGTAGTGGCGGTTGAGGGTGTTGAGGGGCCGGTCGCCTTCCTCCATCCGAAGAGTTGCCACGGCATCTTGGTGGAGCTGATTGAGGCGCCAGGTGGTCCAGCATGGAAGCGACTCGGTTACGGAGATCCAGCGCAGCTGCGGATTCGCTAGGCCTTCTTGTAGCCCGCTTCGATAAGGAGGCGGGGGAGTTCAGTAGGGGAGCCAGCCACCTTGAAGCCCGCCGCCTCAAGCGCGGCGATCTTGTCCACCGCACGCCCTGAGGCGCCAGAGACGATCGCTCCTGCGTGGCCCATGCGGCGCCCCTCAGGGGCGGCACGTCCAGCGATAAATGCGACGCGTGGGAGGTGCTTCAGGTGCTCAGCGGCCCAGGCGGCCGCCTCCTCCTCTGCAGATCCGCCGATCTCGCCGATCAAAACGATCGCGCGCGTGCCTTTGTCTGCGGCGAAGAGCTCGAGCGCTTCGCGGAAGGTGGTGCCGATGATCGGATCGCCGCCAATGCCGAGGCAGGTCGACTGACCGATCCCCGCATCCGTCATTGACTGCACCGCTTCGTATGTCAGCGTTCCGGAGCGGCTCACCACGCCAACATCGCCGGGGAGATGGATTGACGCAGGGATGATGCCAACCTTGGTGCCGCTCCCGTTTGCGCCAGGTGATGTTGCACCAGGGCAGTTCGGTCCAATCAGGTGTGCGCCGTGCGCACGAACGATGGCGAGCGCGCCAACCATGTCGTGGACGGGGATCCCTTCGGTGATACAGAAGATGACTTTGATGCCAGCTTCGGCCGCTTCGGCGATCGCATCTCCCGCGCTTGCTGCTGGAACGAAGATGCAGCTCGTGTTCGCGCCGGTCTCGCGCACCGCATCGGCCACGGTGTCAAACATCGGGACGCTGTTATCAAGTGCGCGCTCGCCACCGCGACCCGGCGTGACGCCGGCAACGATCTTCGTGCCGTACGCCGCCATCTGCGCGGCATGGAATCCGCCTTCGCGACCGGTGAGCCCCTGAACAACGAGACGCGTCTGCTCTCCAACTAGGATGCTCATTGCGTCCCTCCTGCGGCGAGTGCCACCGCCTTCTCCGCCGCCTCATCAAGGCTGGCCGCAGTTGCAAATCCACCAGCGGTGAGAAGTTCCGCCGCCTCTTTCGCGTTGGTGCCAACGATGCGAACCACCATCGGAACGGTGCGCTCCTGCTGTCCGCGTGCTTCAATCAGGCCGCGCGCCACTTCGTCGCCGCGCGTGATGCCACCGAAGATGTTGACCAGGATCGCCTTCACGCCCTTGTCCGCAAGGATGATGCGCATCGCGGCGGCAACCTTGTCGGCGCGCGCCCCACCACCGATGTCAAGGAAGTTTGCCGGCGTGCCACCAGCGCGTGTCACAAGGTCAAGCGTGGTCATGGCGAGGCCTGCGCCGTTGACCATGCAGCCGATGCTGCCGTCGAGTCGGATATAGGCGATTCCCATCTCGCGCGCCTCGCGATCGATCGGATCCTCACTATCTTCGTCGCGCCACGCCTCAAGTTCCGGGTGGCGCTCAAGGGCGGAGTCGTCAATGGTGATCTTTGCGTCAAGGCAGACGAGTCGCTCACCACCAGGAAGTTCTGGCGCAGGGACAACCGCGAGAGGATTCACCTCCACAAGATCTGCGTCAGATTCACGCGCAACGCGAACGAGTCCTGTCGCAATCGCCACGAACTGCTTGAGCAGATCGCCACGTGCGCCGATGCGGAGGCCGAGGCGTCGCGCCTGGAAGGGGAGGAGTCCTGCATGCGGGTGCGCGTTCTCGCGGATAATCGCGGTTGGATCCTTAGCGGCAACCTCTTCAATCTCCATGCCGCCAGCGGCGGATGCCATCAGCAGAATGCCGCGGCTGCTGCGGTCGATCAGTGCGGAGAGGTAGATCTCGCGCAGGATCTCTGCCGCTGGTGCTACGAGCACGCGGCGCACGGGGAGATCCTTAATCGTGAGGGCGAGGATCTGCGCGGCGATCGTCTCCGCCTCTTCGGCGGTGGCGGCGAGCTTGACGCCCCCCGCCTTTCCGCGCCCGCCAACGAGGACCTGCGCCTTAATTACAACCTGTTTAGCGCCGCTTGCGAAGAGTCGCTCCGCAACGGCTCGGGCTGCGGCTGGCGTAGCGGCGACTTCACCATCGGGGACGGGGAGGCCAGCGCGGCGTAGGAGTTCCCGTGCCTCAGCCTCATGCAGTTTCATCTCGCCTCCGCTCGCTGGATCGGGCATCTGCCCGAGTCGTCATGGGGGAGTGTACGCGTGCAGACTTTAATCGGCGCGGGTAGGATTGACGTGAGCGAAACACGGTAGGGTGCGAGGCAAAATTGAGAGCAAGGAAGGGGTCGCACGTGGCTCAAGGATCTAGCCCTCTCGCCTCCCCCCAGAAGCTACGCAACTACCCGTCCTATCGGGGTGGCGAGGGGATGGTTGCCTGGGCCTTCCATCGAATCTCGGGCATCGGAGTGTGGGCCTTCATCGTCCTCCACGTGTTCGACATCTGGTTGATTGGTGCCAACCCTGAACTGTACGACGACCTCGGCAAGTTCTATGCGAGTCCCGCAGGTCGTGTGATGGAGACGCTTCTTGGAGCGGCGCTCTTCTATCACGCGCTCAACGGCATGCGCATTGTGGTGATGGACTTCTGGCCGGCGCTCACCGCCTACCACCGCCAGTTGTGGCGCGTAGTTTGGATCGTCTTCTTCGCGCTCGGACTCCCCGGCGCGTACATCATCTTGAAGCCCATTTGGGAGGTTGCAGGATGAGCGCCCAGAAATATTCAGTCTCCGGTCGTCCTCGCCCGACAGGGTCGCAAGTGGATCTCTACGTCTGGTGGGCGGTACGAATCAGCTCTCTTGCACTCTTTGTTCTTGCACTCGCGCACTTTGCGATGACGCACTTCGTCTTTGACCCTGGAGATCAGAGCGCTGAGTGGGTACGCCAGACACGCTGGAGTTCGGTCGCCCTCCGCGCGTTGGACTGGGGGATGTTGATGGCAGTGCTCGTGCATGGATTTCTCGGCATGAGGACGGTCATGCAGGACTATGTCCCTTCGCGCATTAAGCGTGGGTCGCTCATTGGCCTGTACGGGATCGCGCTCCTCTTATTCGTGCTTGGTACCCAGGTCGTCGTCACGCTGCCAATGGATTAGTGACTCTATGAGTAGTGCACTTCGAGCGGAGGCGGGTCAGATCGATGTCGACGCGATCGTCATCGGTGCTGGCGGTGCTGGTCTTTGGGCCGCGCTTGAGTTGGCACGCGAAGGGATCCCAACGGCGGTGCTCACGAAGCTGTATCCAACGCGCTCTCACACTGGCGCTGCACAGGGTGGCGTCTGCGCCGCACTCGGCAATGTTGAAGAGGACCACTGGGAGTGGCACATGTTTGACACCATCAAGGGTGGCGACTACCTAACCGACCAGGATGCCGCCGAGGTGCTAGCCCGCGAAGCGATCCCTGCGGTCATTGAACTCGAGCGCATGGGACTCCCATTCAATCGCACCCCGGACGGAAAGATTGACCAGCGTCGCTTCGGTGGCCACACGCGCAACTACGGCGAAGGACCAGTTCGACGTAGCTGCTATGCGGCTGATCGTACTGGCCACATGATTCTGCAGACGCTCTATCAGCAGTGCATTAAGGCGGGCGTAAAGTTTTATGACGAGTACCACGTTGTGGATCTCCTCTTTGAGGGCGGCAGTGCAGATCAGGGTGGACGCTGCAGCGGCGTGGTTGGCTACAAGATCGCTGACGGTTCGCTCCACGTGCTGCGTGCCAAGGCGGTACTCCTTGCAACCGGCGGATATGGACGCGCCTGGCGCGTAACCTCCAACGCGCACTCACTCGCTGGCGACGGCATGGCGCTCGCCTGGCGTCAGGGTGTGCCACTGATGGACATGGAGTTCTATCAGTTCCATCCCACAGGGATTGTTGGGATCGGCATTCTCCTCTCTGAGGCGGCGCGCGGTGAGGGTGGCTACCTGCTGAATAACGAAGGGAAGCGGTTTATGGAGGACTACGCGCCGAAGCTGATGGAGCTTGCCCCGCGCGACATGATCTCGCGCGCCATGTATCAGGAGATTCGCGCCGGCCGCGGCATTGATGGGAAGGACTACGTTTACCTTGATGTACGACACCTTGGCCGCAAGGTGATTGAAGAGAAGCTCCCCGACATCACCGACTTTGCCCGCGTCTATCAGGGCGTAGAGCCGATCAGCGAGCCGGTCCCAGTGCAGCCAACGGCGCACTACGCGATGGGTGGCGTGCCAACAAACCTTGAGACCGAGGTGCTTGCGAACGCCGCGGGCGCCGTCGTCCCTGGCCTCTTCGCGGCGGGCGAGGTTGCATGCGTTAGCGTCCACGGCGCAAACCGGCTTGGGACGAACTCTCTTGTCGATCTTCTCGTCTTTGGCAAGCGTGCAGGGAAGCGGATGGCAGCGATCTGCAAGTCGACCACCGCCCCGAAGCACGTTGCGGGGGCCGAGCGGGCGATCCGTGAGGAGATGCTCGCCCTATCGACCCGACCTGAGGGGGTCCGCCCAGCGGAGATCCGCCGTGCGCTGGCCGACGTGATGATGGAGAGCGTTGGCGTCTATCGAGACGAGGCGCTCCTCACCAGCGCGGTGAGTGAGATCCAGCGGCTGAAGGGGGAGTACCAGCACGTGCGCGTTGAGGACACGGGGAGCGTTTTCAATACGGATCTGCTCGAGGCGCGTGAGCTCGGTTACCTGCTCGATGTATCTGAGGCAACCGCCGTCTCCGCACTGGCGCGAAAAGAGTCGCGTGGCGCGCACAGCCGCGAAGACTATCCAGAGCGCGATGATGCGAAGTTCCTGGCGCATACAATGGTCTGGCGCGGCACTGATCAGGCACCTGCCACCAAGATTGACTATAAGCCAGTGACGATCACCAAGTTTGAGCCGAAGCCGCGCGTGTATTAGGAGGCGTGATGGATGTTGAACTGAAGATCCACCGTTTCGATCCCGAGCGAGACAGCGCGCCGCACTGGGAGACGTATCGCGTTCCGGTTGAGCCGATGGATCGCGTCCTTGACGTGCTGACGCGTGCCAAGGAGCTGCTCGACGGCAGCATCACCTTCCGTCGCTCTTGCGCTCACGGTGTCTGTGGCTCCGATGCCCTCCTCATCAACGGGCGCAATCGCTTGGCTTGCAAGGTGCGCGTGGAGCAACTCGGCAAGAGCATCAGCGTGGCGCCGCTCCCTGGCCTTCCCGTGGTGAAGGACCTTGTGGTGGATATGGATGAGTTCTTCGGCAAGTACCGATCCGTGCTTCCGTTCCTGATCGCCGATGAGCCAGAGGGGACAGGGGAGCGCTTGCAATCGCAGCAGCAGCGCGATGTCTATGACGACACCACAAAGTGCATCCTCTGCGCGGCGTGCACGAGCTCCTGCCCAAGCTTCTGGGCCCAGCCCGAATATGTTGGCCCTGCGGCGATCGTCAATGCGCACCGATTTATCTTTGACTCGCGCGACCAGGGGGCAGACGAGCGCCTTGAGATCTTAAGCAACGAAGACGGAGTTTGGCGCTGCCGCACCACCTTTAACTGCGTTGATGCCTGCCCTCGCGGAATCAACATTACAAAGGCGATCCTTGAGGTCTCTTCGGCGATCGGCTCACGCGGCTAGCGCGCGATGCGCTCGCTGATCGGCAGGACAGACGGTGCCTGCCGCGGGAATCCTGGCCCTGCATCCATTGGCGTTGCACTCTATGACGCATCACGCAATGGGTCTGACCGACCAGATGCGCCCCCCGACGCAACCATCTCCGCCGCGATCGGGACGACGACGAACAATGTGGCGGAGTGGAAGGCGGTCATCTCGGCGATTGAACTTGCGGCCGAGCTCGGCGCATCTGAGCTGCGACTTCTACTAGATAGCAAGCTCGTTGTTGAGCAGCTCAACGGCCGTTGGCGCGTGCGTGATGCGAAGCTTGCACCGCTCTGTGATGAGGCGCGCGCGCGACTTGAGAGTTTCACGGCGTGGAGCGCAGCACACGTCCCCCGCGAGCAGAATGGCCAAGCTGATGCGCTCGCCAATGAAGGTCTGGACCGTGCACTGCGCGGTGGGCCGGCATGGGTGGTGCGTCGACCAGATGATGTGGTGCGATCTCGCGGCGCATCAGATCGAGCAGCGGATCGCACAGCGGGCAACACTTCAGCAACGGAGGCGGATGGTGCCGCTACGCGGCTCACACTCCTCGGCACGGGAGCATCGCGTGGTGTGCCACGGGTTGGCTGCCGCTGCGAGGTCTGCCTCTCAAAGGATGCACGTAACCAGCGCCTGCGTAGTTCGCTTCTCCTGGAGTGGCGTGACCCGGCAACGAAGACCTCGTGTGCGGTGGTGATTGATCCCGGGATGGACCTGCGGGAGCAGGCGCTTCGCGTTGGACTAGAGCGTCTTGATGGCGCACTGATCACACACATTCACGTGGATCACACTGGAGGCATTGACGAGCTGCGCGCCTACACCGATGCGCAAGATGTGGTGATGGAGGTCGGCGCTGGGCCTGAGACCTGTGTTGAGCTGATGCGCCGC
>QWRJ01000001.1:39816-91833 GCA_003670475.1 Candidatus Limnocylindrus primus
AGCGGCGGACCGCACCGGGAAATGGGATCCCAGCGCTGCGACTGGTGGAGGCGCGTCCGCACGTGCAGATTCGCGGTCGCACCTTTGAGGCGATCCCACTCGTGCACGGTCGTCGTCCAGCGCACGGCTGGCGCAGCGGCGGCGTTGCCTATCTCACCGATGTGAGTTCGGTGGCGCCGAGCTCACGCGAGCGGCTGAAGGGGCTCGACACGCTGATCATCTCGGCACTGCGTGATCTGCCGCACCCAACGCATCAGACAGTGGAGGAGGCGCTCGCCGTGATTGTGGCGCTTGAGCCGCGCCGCGCGATCCTCACCCACCTAGATCATGACCTTGACTACCAGGAGCTCGCGGCGCGCCTCCCTGACGGGGTGCTCGCCGGCTTTGATGGGCTCGTCGTGGAGGTCGCGGCGCGCTAGACTCCCCTTCGGCGAGATGGTCGGACGGCCGCGAGCGTACCTTCGGGTGCGTTCGAGGAAAGTCCGGGCTCCAAGGTGTAAGGCAGCGGGTAACGCCCGTCCGCCGCGAGGCGCGGACTAGTGCCACAGAGACGAGTCCGCCACTGAGCTTCGGCTCGGAGGCGGGGTGAAACGCGGCAAACTCTGCCTGGAGCAAGGTCAAATAGGGGGACGCTTCGGCCCTTGTGGTCGGAACTGGCGCACCGCCAGGGTCTCCGGGTTGATCGCTCGAGCCACCGAGTAATCGGTGGCCTAGATGGATGGCCGCCCCTCCCGCAAGGGGGGACAGAACCCGGCTTACAGACCATCTCGCCGACTCCCTCTCACGCTCACCCCCCGCCCAGGGGCCCTCCTCCCACGCACCCCTTGACAGGTGGGGATGGTGGGGGCAGAATGCACTGAAGTGGCTGTAAGTGGGGTGTGGTGGGGGTACCCACCCCCGAGGGCCACCGCGGAGGGGGTACAGGTGTTTACTGGCGAATACCGCCATACGATCGACGGCAAGGGACGGGTCGCCGTCCCTGCGCGCTTCCGCGCGCAGCTCGATGACGGCGCCTTCGTCTCCCGTTGGCTCGACAACTGCTTGGCGATCTTCCCGCGTGCCGCCTGGGACGACCTCGCCGCAAAGGTTGCGGCACTCCCCACCGGAAATGCGAGCGCACGCGAGTTCGGCCGCTTCCTCTTCGGGAGCGCCTTCGAGGTTGAGCTTGATGCGCAGGGACGCCTCCTCCTCCCGGGCACGTTGCGCACTTGGAGCCGCCTTGAGGGCGAGGCAATGGTGGTTGGCGCACGTGATCACGCAGAGATCTGGACACCTGCACGTTGGGATACGTATCGCGGCGGGATGGAGTCCTCTGATGCGCTCGCTGCGCAGTTGGAAGGGCTCGGCTTCTAATGCCGCAGGCGCGGGGAGCTGCGCATGAGCCGACGCTTCACCAGCCAGTCTTGCTGCGCGAATCGCTTGACGGCCTCGCAATTCGCGCCGACGGTCACTACATCGATGCGAACCTCGGCGGTGGGGGACACGCAGAGGCGGTGCTGACGGCGAGTTCGCCGAACGGTCAGCTCCTTGGTATTGACGCAGACCCAACGGCGATTGCACGCTCCCTTCTGCGACTCGCACCATTTGGTGATCGCCTGCATACCTTTCAGGGGAGCAACGCGCGCATTGCCGAAGCAGCGGCGGCTGCCGGATTTACGAGCAGCGACGGGATCCTTTTTGACCTTGGCCTCTCGTCGGATCAGCTCGTTGATCGCGAGCGTGGCTTTGGAATTCGTGCCGGCGGCGCACTGGATCTTCGATTTGATTCATCTCAGGGTGAGTCTGCGGCGGCACTACTTGCACACTTGAACGTTCCAGAACTTGCTGGACTGCTTCGCGAATATGGTGAAGAGCCACAGGCGAACAAGATCGCGCGAGCGATTGTGGCACGCCGAGCCGCAACACCGATTACAACGGCAGAGGATCTGGCAGCGCTCATTGAAGAGGTTGCAACGCGACCGGGGAAGCCATCGCGAATTCACCCAGCAACACGAGCCTTCCAGGCGCTGCGAATTGCTGTTAACGATGAGCTCACTGCACTGGCTACCGCACTTAATGCCTCAATCCGCCTCCTCGCGGCTGGCGGAAGGATTGTGGTGCTGACGTATCACTCGCTGGAGGATCGCATCGTCAAGCGCGCCTTCGCCGCCGCAGCACGCGGCTGCATCTGTCCGCCGCGACTTCCGGTCTGTGGATGCGGGCAGCTTCCAACGCTTCGACTGATTACAGATAAGCCGATCACGGCGTCTGAAGAGGAGATTGCGGAAAATCCGCGCAGTCGCAGCGCGAAGATGCGCGTTGCTGAACGCTTGGTGGTGGCCGCATGACGGCGATCGGTCGACCACTTCGCGGTGCCCAACTGATCGCGCCGATCACACAACAGCGCGTTGCTGATGGGCGCTTCGCTGCTGCCGCACGACAGCGCGCTGCGATTCGACAAGCCTTCCAGCCACTCCCTGGAGTGAGCGGGAGCGGTTCAATTCGTACCGGATCACGCCCCCTCCCTGGCGCAGCGGTGCCGCGCACCGCAGTGGTACCTGGGCTGCGACCCCGTGGTCGGGTTGGCGTATCAGCTTGGAGCTCTAGTGACCGATCTGGACTTTTCGGCACGCAACTCTCGAGCGTGATTGCTGTGGGGGCGGCGGTCTTCGCCGCCGCCTTTGTGATGCTCATTCTTAGCCTTGAGGTCACCACGGCTGCGGCACGAAAAGAGACACTCATCAGTGAGCAGGCGCGCATCGTTGAGCAGATTCGGATGGGCGAGACGGATATGAGTCGCCTCGGACGCGAGCCGGCGGTGCGACGTCGCGCCTTTGAGCTCGGGATTAGTCAGCTGACCGATCCACTGATCGTCGAGGGGCGCTGAGATGGCGCACGATCCGCGCGTGGTGCGGACCGATGCGCAAGGAAGAGCCCTCGTCGTTGCCGCCGTCCTGATCGTTGCAGGCTCGCTCTGCTTCGGCCGCCTCGCGCAGTGGCAGCTCGTTGACCGCGAGCGCCTCCTTGAAGCGGCAGGGAGTCGGATCAGCGATACCGCCGTTGCCGATCCACTCCGCGGCACCATCACTGATCGGAGCGGGAGCGTGGTCCTCGCGAGCACCGTGATGCGCCAACAGCTCGTTGCGCAGCCTTCGGCTCTTAGTGCCGAAGAGAAGGCCTCCGTGCGTGACGTGCTCATTACGTTGCTGGAGCTTGATGGGGAGGCCGCCTCACGCCTTAGCGCGGGGCTGAACTCCACGCGTCAGTGGAGCATCCTTCACCCTGGGCTTACCGACCAAGAAGCCGATCTAGTGAGGTCTGCCGCTTCCGCCGGAGAGCTTCCAGGTATTGCACTGACTCCAGTTCGTATGCGCTACTACCCGCAGCCGGGTGGTGCGTCAGAGAGCAGCCTTGCGAGCCACGTGCTCGGATTCGTCAACGGCGATGGGGTAGGCCAGTACGGTATTGAGTCGTACTACAACGAGCAACTGGCGGGGAGCAGACAGATCACACGAACTGAGCGCGGTGCGGATGGCGCTGAGCGCCAAGTTGAGGTCTCAGCTGCACTCCCAGGAGTTGACCTGCAGCTCAGCATTGACGCGGGGTTACAGACACTCGTTGAGCAAGAGATTGCCGCCGCTGGCGTTGCGAACCAGGCTGAATCGGTCAGCGTGGTGGTGATGGATCCATACACTGGTGACGTCCTCACCTCCGCTTCATGGCCTTCATATGACGCGAACCGCTACAGCGTCACCGCCGCTCGCGATCCGCGTCGATTTGTTGACCCAACGATTAGCAGCGTCTATGAGCCGGGCTCCGTCATGAAAGCGATTACCAGCGTTGCTGGCATCGAGAGTGGCGTCGTGACGCCACAGACCGTGATCAACGACCAGTCGGTGCTTCAACTAGACAGCGGCGTGAACTCGGTCCGCAACGCCGATCATCGCTCGAAGGGTGCGCTCACGTTAAGTAAGGCGTTTGCGTGGAGTAGAAATATCATCTTCTCAAAGATCGCACTCTCTCTCGGCAAGAGTACAAGTGAGGCCTCACAGCGACTCTATGCAACCTGGCTGCGCTTTGGCTTCGGCGGAAAGACTGGAATTGACCTCTCGGGCGAAAGCCAGGGACTTGTGAATAGCCCAGCAACGAAACGGTGGAGCGAACTTGACCTCGCAAACGGTTCGTTCGGACAGGGTGTCAGCGTCACGCTGATGCAGCTCGCCACCGCATACTCCGCAATGCTGAATGGCGGCGTGCTCGTCCGACCTCGCGTAGTTCATGCAATTAATGGTGTTGAGCAGCCGATTACCACGCGTGGGCTCGCAACGTCGGGGCGCGTCTCGTCGCAGATCATTGAGATGACGAAGGGACTCACACGGATCGTACCGCTCTACACCCGCCTGGCGAGCATCCCCTCCTATGCCTCTGGAGGGAAGAGTGGCACCGCGCAGATCTGGCTCACCAAAGAGAAGAACGGTGGTACGGCGGGCTGGGATAAGCGCCACTTCAACTTCACCTATGTAGGCTGGATCGGTCAGACCGCTCCTGAATATGTGGTGGCGGTCTCCATTCGACGTGGGACGCCGATCGTGAACATGCAGGGGAACATCCTCAACAACATTGAATCCTTTGAGCTCTTCCGCAGGATTGCAGAGGAGATTGCCTCACTCTTCAACATTCCTCCTGCCGTTCCCGCAACCGGGAGCGGCTCAGCTTCCCCCGCCCACCGCAGGGCACCGGAACCCTCCGCTCTGGTGGGTCTGCTGGTGGGCGGGGACCCTCTTCGTCGGCAGTTTGTGTTGCGGCGGACATGAGCGTGGCGAGCGCGAACGTGTCCCGGGTGAGCGGCCTTCTCGCCGCGAGCGGCGCGGAGCTCGCGCGTCTTACTGACGCAACGCTGCTGCACGACGGTGCGGCGCCGATCCGTGGCGCAGCGGTTGACTCACGGCGCATCGCGGAACGCCGCGGCGCGCTCTTTGTTGCCCTCCCTGGTGTGCAGACAGATGGACGTCTCCACCTCCTCCATGCGATCGAGCAGGGGGCGAACGCACTCCTTATTGAAGAGGGTGGTGATCGCGCCGCCCAAGAGCATCTACAGCTCGCCCTTTCCGCAGCCGCTGAGCGCGGAGTCTCCATCCTCAGCGTCCCGAGTGGTGTTGCAGCGTTGAGTCAACTTGCGTCGGCATGGCGTGCCCGCTTTGACGTAGAGACGATCGGCGTCACTGGATCAGTAGGGAAGACGACCACCAAGGAGGCGATCTACAGCGCACTCGGCGGTGAGAGGGATCGAGTGGCGGCGACGCCAGGGAATGCGAACAATGAGATTGGTCTCCCGCTTGCGCTGCTCAACCTCCCAGACGCCACGGAACGCTTTGTGGCGGAGATGGGGATGTATGTGGGAGGCGAGATCAGCGCCCTCTGCGCGATGGCGCGGCCACGCATCGGTGTGGTCACGGCGATTGATGCCGTACACGCCGAACGTGCGGGGGGGCTTGATGCGATTGAATCGGCGAAGGGGGAGCTCATCGCCGCTCTGCCGGCTGATGGCTGGGCGATCCTCGCCGCGGATGATGCCCGTGTGATGCGACTCGCTGCACGTGGACCGGCGCGCGTCCTTACCGCAGGGCATGCTGAAGGGGCCGACGTACACATCGTCAGTGTGGAGCTTGACCAAGAGACGGCGCGCACACGAGTGGAGCTACGCGTTGATGAAGAGCGACTCCAGATTGACCTTCCGCTCTTCGGTGCGCAGTTTGCGCGATCGGCGGGGCTCGCGATTGCCGTGGCAAAGGTATGCGGTGTTGACCTGCGTGCTGCTGCGAGCCGTCTGAGTGAGGTGCAACTACCGAACGGTCGGGCGAGCGTGCGCAACATCGGTGGCGTTCGCCTGATTGACGATGCATATAACGCTGCGCCGAGCAGCATGGCGGCGGCACTCGTAACGCTCTCCAGTGCAACAGGCGCACGCTTCGCTGCGCTCGGGGCGATGGGAGAGCTTGGCGAATACGCTGCTGCCGCGCACGAGGAGATCGGTCGCGCCGCCGCCGAGAGTGGCCTCACGATGCTGCTCGTCTTCGGCACGGAAGCGGATGGGATCGCCGCTGGTGCCCGCAGCGCAGGGATGCCAGTTGATCAGATCGTGCGGCTCTCAGCAGACGAGCAGGGGATCATCGCGGGTGCAGGGCTGATCGCCGATCGCGTGCGCACGGGAGACACGGTGTTGATCAAGGCGTCGCGCTCCGTTGCGCTCGAGCGACTGGTCGCCGCGTTAGATGAGCGCCTGAGTGGAGGTCACGCATGATTGCCATCGTTCAGGCCCTCGTCCTCTCGTTCGGCTGCGTCTGCCTTCTCATGCCCGCCTATCTGCGACTCCTGCGACACGGCGGCTTTGGAAAGCGCGTGCGCCGTGAGTTTGGTCCCGACTGGCACATCGTGAAGGAGGGGACACCCACAATGGGCGGGCTCCTCCTTGTCGTGGTGGTGCTCGCCCTCTCGCTCCTGCTCGACGCGGTGGATGCCTCAACCTACGCAATCCTCCTTGCCCTTCTCGGTGTGTCGCTCGTTGGTGCATTCGACGATTGGCTCAACGCGCGCACTGGAATCGGTATCTCTGCGCGCCAAAAGCTGCTCTGGCAGATTGGCGTCTCGATCATCTCAGCGGTCTACATCCAGCAGCACTTCGCCTTCGCCTCACTCGTCGTCCCACTCGTTGGTGAGGTGCCGATCGCGCCGATCCTATGGATCACCGTCGCTGTGGTGGCAATCGTCGCTACGAGTAACGGAGTCAATCTCACCGATGGGCTCGATGGCCTCTCTGGCGGGACGATGGTCTTCGCCTGGATCAGCTACATGGTGATCGCACTCCTGAATGCCCCAGGGCAGCTGAACGTTGCCATCATCTGCGCGCTGATCGCCGGCGCACTTGTTGGCTTCCTCTGGTTCAACATCCATCCGGCGAGCGTGATTATTGGCGATACGGGGGCGCTCGGATTCGGTGCCGCGCTCGCAGTGACAGGCCTTGTGACGGGCCACATCCTGCTCCTTCCGCTGATCGGCATCATCTTTGTGGTTGAAACTGGCTCGGTGATCTTGCAGGTGGCAAGCGTGAAGCTCACCGGTCGACGCATCTTCCTCTTCACACCGATCCATCACCACTTTGAGCGACTCGGCTGGGCGGAGACACAGATCACCTTCCGCTTCTGGGTGATTGGTGCCATCGGCGGCATCCTTGGCATCGTCGTCTTCCTTGCAACACGTGGCGTTGGGGCGTAGTCGTGGGTGGCGCGCTCTCGCTTAGCGATCTGAGTGCCACCGCCGTTAACGCGGGGAGCCTGAAGGGGGCGCGCGTCGTGGTGCTTGGTGCGGGACGCACCGGACAGGCGGTCGCCGAGTTTACCGCTGCGCATGGAGCGAACGTCACGTTGCACGATAGTGCTGAGGTGGGGACGCTTCAGGCGGCGGCTGACCGCTTCGCATCTGGCGGCGTCACGCTCGCATTTGGTGCCGGAGCCGACCTCGCTCCACTCCTTGCGACGGCGGACCTCGTCGTGCACAGCCCCTCAGTCACACTCGGCTTCCCGTCAGTGAAGGAATCGGTTGCCGGACCGTTACGTGACTACGCCGCGCGCGCGATCGGCCCAGAGGGAGACGCAACGAAGCGAGAGGCACTCCTGATCAGTGAGCCAGAGTGGACGCTACGCCTCCTCGGTGCGCGTTGGCGGATTGGGATCACCGGGACGAAGGGGAAGACCTCCACGAGCAACCTGATTGCAGCGATCCTCGTCGCTGATCCAAGCAGCCCTGTGGAGCTTGGTGGAAACAACGGCGTTCCGCTCATCGGCAAGGCGGCTGGACTCTCTGAGACGACGCGCGTCGTGTTGGAGCTGTCAGAGCTGCAACTCCCCACAATCGTCAGCAGCGTGGATGTTGCCGTCTACACCAACATCACGGTTGATCATCTCGATCGTCATGGGAGTGTTGAGGGGTATCGCAAGGTGAAGCGGCTCCTAGCCGACCGCGTAGATTCGGATGGCGTCCTTATCGTCAATCTCGACGACCCTGTCGCCGCGGGGCTCGCTGGGATTGGGCGCGTGTCAACCGTTGGGTATCGCCGTGATCGTCCAGTGCCAGGCGGCGTTGGGATCGTTGACGGCTGGATCGTTGCGGCTGCCGTGCCGCGCGCCGCACGTTTCGGTGGGGGAGTCGCCGGGACGGGTCCGGGGGGCAGGATCATGCCAGTTGATGAGATCGCTCTCCCTGGGGATCACAGCATCAGTAACGTCCTTGCAGCGATCAGCACCGGACTCGTTGCGGGGGTCGCGCCAGACGCGATTCGCGCCGCCGTCTCCAGCTTCCGCGGTATCCCGCACCGACTTGAAACGGTCGCGGTGCTCGACGGTATTCGCTACGTCAACGATGCGCAGGCGACACAGCCCGATGCGGTTGCGGCGGCGGTGCGCAGCTTCCGCAAGCCACTCGTCTTACTTGCAGGGGGGCGGAGCAAGGGGCTGGATCTGACCGAGCTCGCTCCGATCATTGCTGCGCAGTGCAGCGGTGCGGTGCTCTTCGGCGAGTTGTCGGATGAGCTCGAAGGGCTCTTCCGCGGCGCCGGTCTTCAACGAATAGATCGAGCGACAAGCATCCCGGATGCCGCCGCGCGTGGTGGTGCTATGGCGCGCGCGCTCCTCACTGAGACGGTGGAGCCCGCAAGCGCGTCGCTCCATGAGAGTGAGGCGCGTGCGACTGTGCTGCTGAGCCCGATCGGCTCCTCATTCGACATGTTTAATAACCCGTTCGGCGCGCGTGGTGATGCCTTCCGCGCCGCTGTGCTTGAACTTCCAGCGGAGCACCGCGCATGAGCCGTGTCGTCCGACGCGTGGCCGGAACGCCGTTAGGTGGCGTGCGCCTCTCGCCGCGACGCGAGCCGCGCACTACGCTCTCCCCGCAACGTGTGATCGCATCGATTCTTCGGGTGCAACGACCGCCGCTTGACCAGTGGATCCTTCTGCCAGCGCTCTTCCTTGTTGCGCTCGGGGTCCTGATGGTTCTCTCTGCGTCTGCGCTCAACTCTCTTGCTGCAACTAATGACCCGTATTTTATGGGTTGGAGGCAGGCACTCTTCGCCGCGTGTGGCCTCGGCTCTATGGCACTCCTCTCACAGTGGGACTATCGCCGCTGGAGGTCGCTCTCCACGCCGCTCCTCTTCGTTGCGCTCGGGCTGCTCTGCGCAGTGATGGTTTTGCCAACTGAGCAGGGGTTCCGTCGCGCACTCACCGTTGGCCCAATTAGCATTCATGCTGCAGAGGTGGCGAAGCTCGCCCTCATCCTCTTCCTTGCCGATTTCCTCTCACGACGTGGCCATGCGATGGCTGAGCAGTCAACACTCCTCCCAGCACTTCTGGCGATCGGCCTCTCATTTGGCTTGGTGCTGATCGAGCCAGATCTTGGCACTGCAACAGTGATCGCTGGCGTTGGATTCGCCGTCTTCTTCAGCGCTGGCGCCCCCCTCCGTTGGGTCTTCGGCTCAGCGGCACTCGCCGTGGCGGTTGGTGTGATTGGGATCTCACTGCGCGAATACCAGGCGGCGCGGCTCGGCAACTGGATGGACCCATTCTCAGATCCGATGGGAAGCTCCTATCAGACGCTGCAGGGGCTTATCGCGATCGCCGTTGGCGGTCCGTTGGGAACCGGGATCGGCACCTCACAGCAGCTCGGCGGGGTGATCATTCCGTACGCCTGGAACGACTACATCTTTGCCGTTGTTGGGGAGGAGTTCGGAGCACTAGGTACCACCACGGTGATCCTCGCCTTCCTCCTCCTCGCCGTGCGCGGACTGCGCGTTGCGCGTCGCGCCCCAGACACCTTCGGCGCGCTCTTGGCGACTGGGATCGTTGTCTGGATTTGCGGGCAAGCCTTCATGAATATCGGGGTGGTGCTTGCCCTCCTCCCCGTGACCGGTGTGCCGCTCCCACTCCTTTCGCAGGGTGGTTCGTCGCTCTTGGTGCTGATGTCTGCCATTGGGCTCCTCCTCTCCGTCTCGCGTGAGACGATGGGGAGCAAGGAGATCGGAGGGAACGATGCGCGTAGTGATCGCGGGCGGCGGAACGGGGGGACATCTCTTCCCGGGATTCGCCGTGGCCCGTACGCTCCGACAGCAACACCCAGACGCTGAGATCCACTGGCTCGGTGGGCAGCGCGGGATTGAGCGTGAGCTCCTCCCCGTTGAGGGCTATCCGTTGACGCTCCTCGCCGCGCCGAGCCTGCGCATGAGTGGCGCAGGGTTTGTCGCAACGCTGCGCGACGCGATCGCGCTTGCCGTCTCCATCCCTCAAGCGGTGCGCTATCTGCTGCGCCTTCGACCAGATGTGCTCTTCTCGACCGGTGGCTACATTGCGATCCCTGCGCTGATCGCTGCCGCGCTGACGCGCACCCCAAGCCTCATATGGGAGGGGAATGTGCAGGCGGGGCGCAGTAATCGCCTGATTGCGCCGCTCGCCAGTGCACGCGCAGTGGCGTGGGCGGCAACTGCGACCAAGGCGCCGTGGAGTGGGCGTGAGACGCTGGTCACAGGGACGCCTGTGCGGAGCTTCGCCGGCCGTGATCGCACCACAGCACGCGCACGGTTCGGAGTCGCCGAAGGAACTCCGCTCCTCTTAATCTTCGGGGGTTCGCAGCGCGTGGTGCGCTTTGAGCGTGCGCTCTCTGGGATCCTCACGGAACTTCTTGCCACATGGCAGATCATTCACATCGTTGCGGATGGCCTTGCAGAGGCTGAGTCAACAAAGCGACAGCTCCCTGCCGATCTGCAGTCGCGTTATCTGCCACAGGCCTTCCTGCACGGCGGAGAGATGGAGGAGGCGCTCGTCGCCGCCGATCTCTTGCTCGGCCGCGCTGGCGCATCGACACTCGCGGAGGCGGCGGCACTCGGCCTCGCTTCGATTGCAGTCCCATATCCATATGCTGGTGGCCATCAGCGCGCCAATGCGGAGGCGCTCGCCACAGCTGGTGGCACTATTATTATTGATGACCCGGACCTGACGCCAGAGCGTCTTCGCCAAGAGCTGAAGGTTCTCGCTGATCCTGCGGCACGTCAACGGATCGGCAGGGCCGCCGCGTCGCTGGCGCAACCGAACGCCGCGTTGCAGATCGCCGAGGCGCTGCAGCGCCTAGCGGCAAGGTGAGAGCGTAATGCCGGTTTGGAGCGAACGTGATGAGGTGGGGAGAGAGCTCGAGCGTCGTCTTGGCATTCGTGCCGAACGTGATGCCTCGCTTGCCGGACACACCACGATGCGGGTCGGCGGGCCAGCAGATCTTCTCGCAACCATCCGTGATCGCTTCGCCCTCCGTGGCGCTGTTCGCCTTGCGCAGAGCCGTGGCTGGCCGCTGACGATCCTTGGGCGTGGCAGTAATGTCGTGATCAGTGATACGGGGATTCGCGGGCTCGTCATCCTGAATCGAAGTGCGGGAGCAACTGTTGATGCTGCGACAAGAGTGATCAGCGCCGACTCCGGCCTCTCAATGGCGAAGCTCTCCACGCTTGCCGCTGAGGCTGGGCTCACCGGCGCAGAGTTCACCTTGGCGATCCCTGGCAATGTTGGTGGCGCAGTCTGGGCGAGTGCTGGCGCACATGGCGGTGAGATCGCGCAGATCATTCAGGGCGCCACGATCTTGCACGCCGATGGGAGTGAAGAGGAGTTGCCACGTGAAGCGCTGGAGCTTTCGTACCGAAGCTCGCGATTCAAGGGCGAGGCTGGTCGCGGCGATGTGGTTCTGGGTGCAACGTTCCAACTGCAGCGTGGCGATCCTGAACTCATTCGCGGCCAGCTCGAGGAGATTCGACGCTGGCGGCGAGAACACCAACCACTCGGCATTCCGAGCGCGGGGAGCGTCTTCCGCAACCCGCCGGGCGATCAGAGCGCGGGCGCACTGATTGAGGCGGCGGGGCTGAAGGGGCGCCGGATCGGCGGCGCCGAGATCTCTACGATGCACGCCAACTGGATCCTGAATCGTGGGGGTGCGACCGCCGCAGAGATTCGTGAGCTGCACGAACTCTGCGTTGCTGAGGTGCAGCGCACGGCGGGGGTCACGCTGGAGTCAGAGATCGTCTTCCTCGGTGAGGGGGCGCAGTGAGCGACACGAACACGGGCGGTTTGAACGGTGCGCTGTCGCTTCCGCATGTGGTTGTTCTTTACGGCGGCCGCAGCGCTGAGGCGGAGATCTCCGTTGTCTCTGGAAGCGCCATCTCTGCCGCCCTCATGGGGCGCGGCCTCGCTGTCTCGCAACTGCTCATCCTGCGCAGTGGTCTCGCCGCGCTCCTCCCAGACGGCCACCTTCGTGGCGATCGTGCAGCAACCGAGTACACCAGCGAGGAGCGCGCCGCAGCGTTAGTCAGCGCACCGTTCCGCCCCCTGAGCGAGCTGCTCAACGAGCTGACCGCGCGCCACCCAGGAGCCGTGTTCATCCCCGCACTTCATGGACCGGGCGATGAGGATGGTGAGGTGCAGCAGGCCCTTGATGCGAAGGGGGTCGCCTTTGTAGGGGCACGCCCTGCCGCTGCGGCACTCGGCATGGACAAGGGGCGCTTCAAGGATCTCGCCGCCTCACTCGGTGTCCCAGTGTTGCCGCACATGCTGATCAGCGCAGCGCGCTGGAAGACGGCGCGCGCAGCGGTTCTTACAGAGATTGCAGCGTTCGCCACTGAGCAGAGCGGAGCGGGTGCACTGATCGGGAAGCCTGTCGCACACGGTTCTTCCATTGGGATGCGCATTGCGCGATCTCCGGAGGAGTGGCCACTCGCCGTTGACCTTGCGCTTGAGTACGGCGACGTCGCGCTCCTTGAGCCGTACCTCACCAGACCGCGTGAGCTAGAGATCGCACTTCTTGAGCGCGCTGATGGCAGCGTCATTGCGTACGGTCCGGGTGAGGTGTTCCCTGGACGTGAGTTTTACGACTACGACGCGAAGTACGCGGATGGCGTCTCGCGCACCACCACCGCGCCGGATCTCTCAGATGCGGTGAGCGAACCGCTTCGCGCCGCGGCACTGCAGCTCTTCGGCGCGTTCGGCGGGCGTGGCCTTGCACGAATGGACTTCTTGATGCGCTCCAGTGGCCCAGAGGCGGGGCGCTGGTACATCTCTGAGGTCAATACCTTCCCGGGCTTTACGCCAATCTCACTCTTCCCCGCGCTCGTCACCGCTGCGGGCGGCAGCTTCGCCGATCTCTGCGTGGACCTTGTGGTGACAGCGCAGGCGCAGGCGCAACGCGCTTCATGAACGAACGCGACCGTCGCGCGCGAAACGAACCTGCTCGCCGCAGTGGCGGTGCGCGTCCGTTCGGACCAGGTGAGGCGCCACTCGGTGTGCGCCCCGGCCTCGCAGGTCAACGTCGCCGTGCTGGTGTTGAGACGGCACCGCGCCCTGTAGAGCGCGAAGCGGGACCTGCTGGGCGACGCAGTGGGGGAAGGCGACTCCGCCCAGAGACAGTGCGTGCGCTACGGCGCCTCGCCGTTCTCGTGCTGATGATCGGCGTCACCCTTGCTCCACCCGCACTCGCCTCGAGCGGCACCTTCAAGATCACCTCACTTCGTCTCGTCGGCTTGCAGCTCCTCGACGAGGGTGCGGTGAGTGCAGCGAGCGGCGTCGTGCTCGGTGACGGGCTCTTGACGAGCGATCCACGCGGCATCGAGCAGGTGCTCAACGAGATCCCCTTCATTAGTTCGGCGCGCGTGAGGATCGGACTCCCTGGAGAGATTCGCGCAGAGATTCGCGAAGAGGTCCCGCTCTTGCGTTGGAGTAGCGGCGGTGTCACCTACCTGATGAGCGGGAGCGGCGAGCTGCTCGGGTCCACAACGTCACCACTCCTTAGTAGTGCTGGGCGCGCAGCGGTTGAACAGCTCCCGCTGATGCAAGACCTCCGTAGCGGCCCCCCGCTTCTCCCTGGCGATGTGATCACCCCACTTGACCTTGACATCGCAACACGGCTCGCCAGCCTGACGCTCGCCGATCTCGGCAGCACGGCGACGCGACTCACCCTTGTTGCTGATCCGCAGTATGGATTCGTCCTACAGGGTGAGGGGGAGGGGATCGCCTGGAACGCTGTCTTCGGTATTTACTCTGCAACGATTCGCCCGCCAGAGATGTTGCCAGGTCAGGTGCGCCTCCTGCGCAGCCTCCTCGCCGGCCGCGAGCGCAGGATCGGCTGGGTGATCCTCGCCGACGGCCAGGCTGGAACGTTCACGGAGCCAGGAGTGCGACCGCCCACGCCGCCAGGTGCGAGCCCAGAGCCGAGCGCCACACCAAGCGCCACACCAAGCGGAAGCTCGGTTGCCCCGTGATCGCCGGTGGCTGGGTTGAAGGTGTTGGAATGGACGCCCGCGCCGCGCAGGTCCCACGAAGCGCTCCTGCCGCTATGATCGGTGGACGAGAGCAGGGGTCAAGGAAGGGAGGGCGTAACGATGGATGAGCGATTCACGACGATTGCCGCGATCGATATCGGCACCTCCAAGGTGAGCTGTGCCATTGCCCACATCGGCGGCGACGGTGGCTCGATCTCCGTCATTGGGAAAGGTACCTCCGCAAACACTGGAATGCGGAAGGGGGTCGTCACTGATATTGAGAAGACGGGTGCTGCGATTAAGGCGGCGGTTGACGCCGCTGAACGACTCTCCGGCTATCGCATTGAGCATGCCGCAATCACTGTATCCGGGAGCCATGTTGAAGGACAAAACTCGAGCGGCCAGGTTGCGGTAGCAAACCCTGACCGTGAGATCCGTGACGACGATGTTGATCGCGTCCTTGAGGTCTGCCGCGCCATCCAGGTCCCTGGCTCCCGCATGTTGCTCCACGTTCTCCCTTCTTCCTACATCGTTGATGGCCAGGAGGGGATCCAGCAGCCGCGCGGTATGGTCGCCTATCGTCTTGAGGCGCGTGCCCATCTGATTACTGCGGGAGCCACCGCGATCCAGAACCTTGAGAAGTGCGTGCAGACTGCGGGAATCGCCGTGGATGATTACGTTCCATCCTCGCTGGCTGCGGCTGAGCTAACGCTCACCGACACCGAGCGAGAGCTCGGCACGGTGCTCGTAGATATCGGTGCTGAGACTTGCGACATCGCCATCTTCCACAACAACGCCGTGGTCCACACCGCCGTCCTGCCGATCGGTGCCGCCTTCATCACGCGAGACGTTGCGATCGGCTTGAAGGCGAGCCTCGCCGCAGCCGAAGAGCTGAAGGTGAACTACGGGACCTGCGATCTACGCACCGTGAGCGTGAGCGAGCAGTACACCGTGCCAGATGAGCCGGGCGGCCGCCGCATTGAGCGCATCGAACTTGCCAGGATTATTGAGTCACGGATGAGCGAGATGTTTGAACTGATTGCTGGCGTGATCGCCGTGGCCGGCCCAGAGGCGACGAGCGCTGGGGTGGTACTGACAGGTGGAGGCGCGCAGCTCGACGGGATCACCGCCCTCGCCCGAGACATCCTGAAGGCACCAGTCCGCGTCGCCGCCCCAGAGGGGCCGCTCCTCGGCATCCTGGACGACTTTCATGGACCGTCGAATGCCGCGATCCTCGGCCTCTTCTCCTGGGTTGCCCGTAGCCTTGACGAGGCGGGGATCGCCGAAGAGCCCCAGGCGGGCATTCTCGGTCGGGCTGGCGCCGCACTGAAGGGCCTCTTCTCCCGCGTTCGCGGCTAACTCCGCGTCCTTCTGACCTCAGGTGAAGTTCACTCTTCAACGCATCCCGCTGCGCTGCTACAATCCCACGAACCGACGGGAGGGCGGTCTGCACACTGTGGGGGAGACCTCACGTGCGGGTCGACGTTCGGTAGAAAAGCGGAGGGGAGAGGCCGATGGCTTCGCAGTCTGAGAACTTTGCGCTAATCCGCGTAGTTGGAGTTGGCGGTGCCGGCTCCAACGCTGTGAATCGCATGATCCGAGCTGAGCTTCTCGGCGTTGAGTTCATCGCGGTGAACACCGACGCTCAAGCGCTCGTGAAATCCCACGCCCCCACCCGCATCCGCATTGGTGATGCGATCTCCCGCGGCCTCGGCGCTGGCGGCGACTCTGTCGTTGGCGAGCGTGCCGCTCAAGAAGATCTCGAGAATCTTCGCACCGCACTTGATGGATCAGACCTTGTCTTCGTCACCGCCGGCATGGGAGGCGGCACCGGCTCTGGCGCCGCGCCCGTGGTGGCGAAGGTGGCAAAGGACCTTGGTGCGCTAACGATCGGCATCATCACAAAGCCGTTTGAGTTTGAAGGGAAGCGCCGTGCCGCCGTGGCGAACGCCGCCGCGGAGGAGCTGCGCAAGTACGTTGACACCATGATCGTTATTCCAAACGAGAGACTCCTCAACGTCGTAAGCCGTCAGACCTCAATGGAGGATTCGTTCCGCATCGCGGATGATGTGCTTCGACAGGCGGTACAGGGCGTCAGTGATGTCATCACCGTTCCTGGAATCATCAACCTTGACTTCGCCGATGTGCGCAGCATCATGAAAGATGCAGGGTCTGCGTTGATGGGGATCGGCCGCGCCAGCGGCGAGAGCCGCGCCCGCGCCGCAGCGGAGCTTGCGATTGCATCACCACTCCTCGAGTTAGACATTCAAGGTGCAACCGGCGTGCTGGTGAATGTTGCCGCATCATCCACCGTGACCCTGCATGAGGTGAACGAGGCGATCAACCACATCACCGAACGCGCTGATCCAGAGGCGAACATCATCTTCGGCACCTCGCTCGATGAGACGCTCGCCGATGAGGTTCAGATCACGGTCATCGCCACCGGCTTTGCTGGAAACGCACGAAGCCAGACGGCGAGTGCCGCAAGCTTCCGCACCGAATTCCCGTTCGGCCGTGATGACGGGAGCGTGAACTGGAGCGCATCGGCACCAAGTGCTGGCAGCTCAGCGACCCCTGCAACGCCATACGCAGCACCTGCCCAGGTAGCGCCCGCACCATCCTGGACGCCGAGCACACACCCAGCCGTCTCACAGGAGCCGACTGCAGCGCATCTGGAAGGTGAGGGGATTAGCCCGGCCCCAGTCGCCGGTGACGAGCTGGAGATCCCCGCCTTCCTTCGCCGCCGCTCCTAATCCCGTAGATGTCACAGCTTGCTGAACAGTTAGCGTCGCTCCACGCCCGCGTTCGCGCCGCCGAACAGCGCGCCAGCCGCCCAGCGGGAAGTGTTGAACTGCTCGCCGTCACCAAGGGTGTCTCCGCCGAGCGTATCGCCGAGGCGATCGATGCTGGGCAGCGTGCCTTCGGCGAGAATCGCGTCCAAGAGTTGGAGGAGAAGCGCGCGGCAGTTGCCCAACAGCGCCCCGGCGTTCAGGTGCGCTGGGATCTGATTGGTCCACTGCAGAGTAATAAGGTGCGTCGAGCCCTCGCCGCCGCCGATCGCATCAGCTCGGTTGATCGCGTAGAACTCCTTGTGCGCATTGCGGAGCTTGGCGGAGCAGACGCTGTTCCGCGCCAGGTGCTCCTCCAGGTCAACATTGATGAAGATCCGGCTAAGTCAGGCTTCACTCCAGACGCGCTCCGGGCAGCTCTGCCAGAGATCGCCGCCGCCCTCAGTGGGGCGTCGCTGACCATTGAGGGGCTGCTCACCGTTGGACGCCTCACGAGCGACTCCGCCGAGGCACAGAGCACCTTCTCCTCCTTCATCGCTTTCTCACACAGCCTTCGCGCGGCGGCCTCGGCTCAGGGGCTTCAGATCGGGCCGCTTATCTCCGCGGGGATGAGTGGCGACTTTGAACTCGCAATCGAGGAGGGGGCGACGCAGGTGCGTCTCGGCAGCGCGCTCTTCGGGGCGCGCGGGTAGGCTTTCGCAGATGGATATTGGCTCAGCCGCAGATCTCGTACTTGAGACGCTCTGGTTCCTTGTCCTTGGGCGCGTCCTGATCTCGTGGGTTGACCCAGCGGGGAGTGGTCGTGTCGCGCGGCTCCTGATTGAGTTGAGTGAGCCGATCCTCGGGCCAGTACGTCGGGTCCTCCCCACGACAGGTGGACTTGACTGGTCGCCGCTGCTCGTGATGATCTTGCTGCAGTTCTTGCGTGGACTTATCCCAGGCTGACGAGTTGTAAGACGAGTCGTCTAGAATCCGCTCCTCGGGCGATTAGCTCAGTTGGTTAGAGCGCACGGTTCACATCCGTGAGGTCACTGGTTCGAGTCCAGTATCGCCCACCATGCGCGACTACTGCCTCGCCATCCTCCGCAACACGGCGGGCATGATGCCCCCTTGTCGGTAGGTCTCAAGCTCCATCGGTCCGTCGAGTCGGACGATGAGTTCAATCTCACGTCGCTCGCCAGTCGCCGTATCTCCGGCGCCGCTCCCTTCAACCTGTAGCTGGACGCGTCCGCGCGGACTGACTGTGGCAAGCCCTTGCAGCGTAAAGCGCTCACGTCCGGTGAGAGCGTGGCTCGTCGCACTCTCACCTGGCAGGAACTGCAGCGGAAGGATCCCCATCCCGATCAGGTTCGAGCGATGAATGCGCTCATATGACTCTGCGATCACGGCGCGAACGCCAAGCATCTGCGTCCCCTTCGCCGCCCAGTCGCGACTGGAGCCGGAGCCGTACTCCTTCCCTGCAATGATCACCAGTGGCGTGGCGCTCTCTGCATAACGCGCGGCGGCATCGGCAACGGCGAGCAGTTTGCCGCTCGGCAGGTGGTTCGTGATCGGGCCCTCCTTGCCGTCGGCGAGTGCATTGCGGAGGCGGATGTTCGCGAAGGTGCCGCGCATCATCACCTGGTCATGGCCACGTCGCGCGCCGTACGAATTGAAGTCGCCAACGGCGACGCCGCGCTCAATCATCCATCGTCCGGCGGGAGAGTCGGCGCGGATTGAGCCGGCTGGGGAGATGTGGTCGGTGGTGACCGAGTCGCCGAGAAGGAGGAGGGCGCGCGCATCGTGAACATCGGCGATCGGTGCAGCTGTCGCTGGGATCTTCTCTGTGAACGCGGGCCGCGCAATATAGGTTGAGGCGGGATCCCAGGCATAGGTGCGACCGGTTGGCACGTTGAGTCCCTGCCATCGCGCGTCACCTGCGAAGAGGTCGGCGTAGCTACTGCGATAGAGCGAGGCGTCGGCTGCCTTCGCCACGGCGGCTGCGATCTCTTCGTCGCTCGGCCAGAGGTCGCGCAGGTAGACAGGGGCGCCGTTGCGATCGTTGCCGATCGGATCCACGTCAAGGTTTGTCACCACGTTGCCAGCGAGCGCGAGCGCCACAACGAGCGGCGGTGAGGCGAGATAAGCGGCGCGCACCGCGGGGTGGATACGCCCCTCAAAGTTTCGATTCCCTGAAAGCACCGCGGCAACGAGGAGATCTTCGCGCTCCACGGTGGCGGCGATCTCGCTCTCCAGCGGTCCGGAGTTCCCGATGCAGGTGGTGCAGCCGTAGCCGGCAACGTTGAAGCCGAGCGCCGCTAGTGGCTCAAGGAGGCCTGCGCGCTCAAGGTAGGCGGTGACGACGCGTGATCCAGGTGCGAGGCTCGTCTTCACCCAGGCTGGGACCTGCATACCTCGAGCCACGGCGTTCCTTGCGAGGAGGCCTGAGGCGATCATGACCGATGGGTTCGAGGTGTTGGTGCAGGAGGTGATCGCCGCGATCGCCACCGCACCATCGCGCATCATGGCTTCACCTACCGTGGCACTGTGCGCCTTTGATCCGGCACGATCGGCGTACGTTCGTTCAAACCCCACACCAAGATCTGGGAGTGCGACGCGATCTTGTGGTCGCTTTGGTCCTGCGAGCGAGGGGACAATATCGTTGAGACTGATCTCCACAACTTCGTCATAGAGCGGATCGTGTCCGCTGGTGCGCCAGAGCCCCTGTGCCTTTGCATACGCCTCAACCAGTTCGATCTGCGCGCTCTCGCGACCGGTCACACGGAGGTAGTCGAGGGTGATCTGGTCGATTGGGAAGAGGGTGGTGGTTGCACCAAACTCTGGCGACATGTTGGCGATCGTTGCGCGGTCGGCGAGTGAGACGGTGGCGAGCCCATCGCCGAACGCCTCAACGTACGCACCGACGACGCCGTGTGCGCGAAGGCGCTCGGTGACGGTGAGAACAAGGTCCGTTGCTGTGGTTCCAGCTGGCAGCTTGCCGGTGAGCTTCAGGCCGACGATCTTAGGGAGTGGCGAGAAGAGCGGCTCGCCGAGCAGTACCGCTTCGGCTTCGATGCCGCCGACACCGAAGCCGAGCACGCCGAGGCCAGAGATCATTGTGGTGTGGGAGTCGGTGCCGACGCAGGTGTCGGGGAAGGCGAGTGGTGCGCCATCAATCTCCTCAACGCGCACCACGGTGGCGAGGCTCTCAAGGTTCACCTGGTGGACGATCCCCGCGCCAGGTGGCACCACGCGGAAGCGATCGAAGGCCCCCTGCGCCCAACGGAGGAGCTGGTAGCGCTCCGCATTGCGCTCATATTCGCGCGCAACGTTCTGCTCGAGCGCCTCCGGTGTTGCCCATCGGTCAATTTGTACGGAGTGATCGATGACGAGATCGGCGGGCACCTGTGGGTTGATGCGCTCCGGATCGATGCCGAGCTCGCGCGCCGCATCGCGCAGCGCGGCAAGGTCAACCACCGCTGGAACGCCAGTGAAATCTTGGAGCACGACGCGAGCGGGAGAGAAGGGGAGCTCGCGCTCATCGCCAGTTGCGGCCGCCGACGCACCAGGCTTCCACGCGAGATACGCGCTGATATCTTCTTCTCGAACAAACCCGTTCCCAGCGCGGCGTGCCGCACCTTCAATGAGGATCTTCAAGACGACGGGGAGCCGATCCCATGAGGTGGCCGGAGCTGGGAGCCGCTCAAGTGCAATGCGGTCGGGGAGGCCAGGACCTAGGGGTTGGCGAAGCGATTTCACGTTGGACACCGCACCCTCCTTGCCGGCTGTCGCTCCACGTGCGGGGGAGCCTCACGTTGTAGCGTAGCGCGCTCATCCTCTCAGCGCCCTCGCGCTAGCGGGTCTACCATCTTCCTAATGAGAGGTGCCGACGGGCGCCTGACACGTAGGCGATGTGAGGAGCATGTATGGCACTCAGCAAGCGCATAGCCGTCTCCGCAGGGGGACTCGTGATCCGCGCCGTGGGCGGGCAGGCAGAGATTGTTGTTGGGCGTCGGAAGCGCGAGCGCGACGGCTACGTCTGGTCGCTCCCAAAGGGGACGCCGGAAGAGGGGGAGACCCGCGAGGAGACAGCGCTCCGTGAAGTCCGCGAGGAGTCTGGTCTTGAGGTGCGCATCCTCTCGTACTTTGATGCGATCTCCTACTCCTTTGTCCGTACTGGCGAACGGATTGAGAAGACGGTGCACTACTACATCATGGAGGCGATCGGCGGCAGCTTTGAGCAGTACGACAAGGAGTTTGATGAGCTGCGCTGGGTGCGAATGGATGAAGCGGTTCGCCTGCTCGACTTCCAGACCGAGAGCGGACTCGTCCAGCGCGCCTACGACGCGCTCACGCGCGACTGATGCAGCGCACGGCGCTCTACGAAGAGCACCTGGCACTCGGCGCACGGATGGTCGACTTTGCCGGCTGGGAGATGCCCGTCCAGTACGCGGGTGTCATTGAAGAGCATCGCGCCGTCCGCACGGGTGCAGGGCTTTTCGATCTTGGCCACATGGGTGAGATCCGCGTCAGTGGCCCAAGTGCAGGGGCAGCACTCGACTACGCACTGATCTCTACCCCCTCTGCACTGCTCGTCGGGCGGGCGCAGTACAGCATGATCGTCAACGAGGCGGGCGGGATCCTCGACGATCTTGTGGTCTATCGCATCGCTGATGCAGAGTGGCTCGTTGTTGCCAACGCATCAAACAGAACGGTTGTGGCTGCGGCACTTCGTGAGCGCGTTGGCGGATCAGCAACTGTCGTAGATGAGAGTGACGACACCTCAATGATCGCCGTCCAAGGGGTGACGAGCGCCGAAGTATTAGGGTCACTCCTCGTAGAAGAGGAGCGCTTGGCATTCCACGCCCTGCGGAACTACTCGGCCACCACCATGCATCTTGAAGTTGAGGGGGCGGCAATCACCGCACTAATTGCGCGCACGGGATACACCGGCGAAGTTGGGTATGAGGCGTACGTTGAGAACGCCCACGCAGTTGCGCTTTGGCGCGCGCTGCTGGCTGCAGGTTCAGCGAACTCGCACGGCACCCCGTTCCAGCCGATCGGACTCGGCGCACGCGACACGCTCCGCCTGGAGGCGGGGATGCCGCTCTACGGGAACGAGTTACGCGAGAAACTGACACCGTTTGATGTTGGCTTTGGCAGGGTTGTGAAGCTTGATAAGCCAGACGGCTTCGTTGGTAGCGGCGCGCTCGCAGCGCGCTCGGCACGTGGGGAGCGTTTTGGGCGCACCCTTGTTGGCATGCGTGTGACCGGTCGCGGGATCGCACGACACGGCTACGAGGTGCGCCGACCGGGTGGCGCAACGCTCGGATTGATCACCTCTGGGACACACTCGCCGAGCCTTGGCTATCCGATCGCACTCGCCGATCTTGATGCGGAGGCGGCCCCATTTACGCTTGGTGAGCCACTTGAGGTGCTCATTCGTGGAGAGGGAGTGGCTGCCGAGGTGACTGGCGTACCATTTATCCCGAAGCGATCAACAGAGGGACGGGCGCAGGGTGCGCATCAGCAAGGGAGTTGAACATGACGTCGCCAGTAGAACTTCGCTACTCAAAGGAGCATGAATGGGTTCGAGTGAGCGGTGACCGTGCGGTCATAGGGATCACGGCGCATGCGGCGGGCGAGCTTGGCGATGTCGTCTTCGTGGACCTTCCAGCGGTCGGCGCAACCCTCAAACAGTTCGCGGTCTTCGGTGCAATCGAATCGGTGAAGGCGGTGAGCGATCTCTTCAGTCCGATCTCTGGCAGCGTGGTGGCGCGCAACCAGCAACTTGCGAGCGCTCCGGAGACCGTCAATGCGGATCCGTACGGCGAGGGCTGGCTTCTTGAGGTTGCGCTCAGCAACACAGAGGAGCTTGCGGCACTTCTTGATGCCGCCGGATACGACCAGCTGACCGCATGAGCCGCGCGCTGCTCCTCCGTTTCACTGCGGCGCTTCTCCTTGTCGCATCAAGCGCCGGCTGCTCGGTGCTCAGCGCAGGGACCCTCCGTGTTGCGGTGGTTGATGAGCCGCTTAACCTCAGCGCGGCATACCTTGATGAGTCGTCTGCGCTAGTTGGGGGCCTCGTTCAGGCTGGCCTCTACCGTCCCGATGCTGCGTTTCGCCCACAGCCCGTCTTGGCGGATGGTGAGCCTGAAATCTCTGCGGGCGGGACCACTTGGAGTGTCAAGCTGAAGACAGGGCTCACCTTCCATGACGGCTCACTTCTCACCTCCGATGATGTTGCGTTCACCTATGAACTGGCGAAGAGTGGGCAGTGCCCTCTTGCCGCCGACATCTGTGACCTCGTTCGGACGCGACTTGAATCGGTTGAGGCTGATGGTGGACAGCGTGTCACCTTCCGTCTGATCGGCAGCTGGGCACCGTGGGGTACGCGTGGGCTCACCATTCCGATCCTGCCAAAGGCTGCGCTGGAGCGGTCACTCGATCGATTCCGCGACAGCGTCAAGGAGGCGGATCGGAGCCTCATCACGTTGGCGCGAGAGAACCTTGTCGCAGAGCTTGACGCCACCTCCTGCGGCGTCGTTGGGACGAGTCCCTGTGAATATGCGCCGCTGATTCCCCAGCTTGAGCGCACGTTGAGCCAGGCGGGCCTCTCGCTTCCAGATCCGCGCATCTTCCCCGCGGCCAGCGGAGGCGCTCAGGGGGGTGCAGCACGTAATGATGAGGCGTATGCGAAGGATCTGTTCGGTCGCCTGACGCGACTAGAGTCCTACCTCCTTGCGCCCGCTGAGAGTCAACTTGAGATTGCCTATCCGCTGCTTGATGCACAACTGATCCCGGTTGGTGCTGGTCCGTATAAGTTTGCGGAGCGAACACCAGGGGAGCGCCTCTCTCTTGAGAGCTTTAGTGGATTCGCTCTGGGAGCGCCGGCAATGAAGCGCGTCGTGGTCACGAGGTATGCGACCCAAGCCGGCGCGATCAGCGCCTTCCAGTCCTCGCAAATTGATTGGATCCCGAATCTGAGCGCGGCGAGCGTTGCGGGCCTGCAGGTGCGCAGCGACGCGAAGATGCTGAAGGCCCCTTCATCTCGTGGGTACCTCTTCCTTGCATTCAACATGCGACCGGGGCGACCGTTCGCCGATGTGATCGTGCGCACTGCGTTGAGCACGTGTGTGGACCTCCCCACGATTATCAGCGAGGCGGCGGGAGATAGCGGGATCCCAATCAGCAGCACCGTTGCGCCGAACTCATGGGCAGTGCAATCGCCAGCACCTCCTGAGGCGGTTCGCAATACTGCGGGAGCTCGCGCCTCCCTGCTTGCAGACGGGTGGACCGAGGAGAGCGATGGAGTCTTCGCCAGGCTCGGGAGTCGACTTGAGGCAACGATCGTTGTGCGCGATGGGCAGAGCGCACGGACCAGTGCAGCACAGCTGATTGCGGACCAGGCGGCTGAGTGTGGCTTCTCCTTGACGGTCTCCGCAGAGGCCTATACGAGTGAGATTCTTCCAAGGCTGCGCTACCCGAACGATTTTGATGCATATATCGGTAGCTGGCAGTGGAGCCTTGACCCTGACGACACTGATCTCTTCAGCTCTGCAGCCTGCCCAACCGAGGAGTCGCCAGCGGGGAAGAACTTCGCCTGCTGGCAGAGCGGAAGCGCAGATAGTCTCTTGCGCCAAGGGCTGGGCTCTGCAAGTGAGAGTGTGCGCGCTTCTCTCTACGCTGAGTTCCAAGCGCTTCGGCGCAGTGAGCGACCATATCTGCTCCTCTGGGCTGACGCTGGCTATACGTTGCTCTCCAGTGGCATCAGCTGGCCAACAGCAGAGAGTGACGTGAACAGTCCGCTCTACGCATGGTCGATTGAATCCTGGAGCAACTGATATTATCGTTGTATTGAAGTGCATAAGGAGGCTCAAATGAGTGGTGCTGGCGCAGTACAGATCCCAAGCGAGCTGGGCATTGACCTCGAGGTAGTGCGAGACGTCTGCCGCACCTTCATCCAGGAGCAGTTCAAGAAGATCGGCGCGAGGAACGCAATCCTTGGACTCTCGGGAGGCATTGATTCGGCACTTGTGGGCTTCCTGACGGCGGATGCGCTCGGCGCGGACCGACTTCGCACCTATATCCTGCCGTACCGAACCTCTGCGCCAACATCTCGTACCGATGCGCTCGCGGTCGCCGCAGCCCTCGGCTGCAGCGTTGAAGAGATTGAGATCAGCCCGGCGCTCGATGCCGTTGAGGCGGCTCTACCAGCTGGCGCTGAGTTCAGCCCAATTCGTCGCGGCAACATCGCCGCCCGCCTCCGCATGATCACCCTATACGACCAGTCTGCACGCTACGACGGTCTGGTGATGGGGACGGGGAATAAGACAGAGGCGATGATCGGGTACACCACGCTTCATGGTGATGCTGCGTGCGCCATAAATCCGATTGGCGACCTCTACAAGAGCCAGGTCCGTGCGCTTGCTGCGCACCTTGGCGTTCCAGGGGCGATCCTCACCAAAGCTCCGAGCGCCGATCTCTGGCCAGGGCAGACCGACGAAGGGGAGGGGGGCTTTGATTATCCAACGCTTGATCGCATCCTCCTCCGCCTCGTTGACCAGAAGAAGAGTGCCGCTGCAGTTGTTGCTGACGGCTTTGACGCTGAGCTTGTGGCAAAGGTGCAGGGGATGATGGCGCGCTCGCAGTTTAAGCGCGAGATGCCACCCTTCCCAAAGATCTCCGCGTAGCGCCGCCACACGCGACCGAATCAAGGCAGAGATGAGTGACCCGCGCGGGGGTGGTGCAACGCCTGGCGCGCTGCACATCGTTGCAACACCGATCGGAAATCTCGCCGACCTCTCTCCTCGTGCTATCGCGGTGTTGCGAGAGGTGCGCGCCATCATCGCGGAAGACTCGCGTGTAGCACGCGTGCTCCTTTCATCGATTGACGTAACGAGCGAGCTGATCTCGCTCCCTGGATTTGATGAGGCTGAGCGAACTCTGCCGCTCATTGAACGCCTGAAGCGAGGAGATGCGCTTGCGCTGATCAGTGATGCCGGCACTCCACTCGTTAGCGATCCTGGTCAACACCTTGTGCGCGCAGCGATCGCCGCTGGCATTCAGGTCATTCCGATCCCTGGTGCCTCCGCCGTTCTCGCCGCCCTTGTCGCCTCAGGCGTTGCTGGTGCGCGATGGAGCTTTGAAGGTTTCCTTCCGCGCGGCGGGACTGATCGTCGCCGTGTGATCGGCGCAATCGCTGCCGATGAACGAGCGACCGTGATCTACGAAGCTGGTGGCCGCGTCCTTGAGACGCTGCGTGACCTTGCCAGCGCATGTGGTGGCACTCGAAGCGTTGCGCTCTGTCGCGAGCTGACCAAACTGCATGAAGAGGTGCGACGCGGAAGCCTAGAAGAGGCTGCGTTAGCCGTTGAACGCGGCGAAGTTGACGGTCGTGGGGAGTTTGTCATTGTGCTTGGAGAGACGAGTGACGTCGCTGCGTCGGCAGATGCAGGCGGCGCATACCCCGCTGCGCTTGTGGCGGTAGAGGAGCGTGTTGCCGCGGGTGCATCACGTAGTGATGCGATACGAAGCATTTCAGCAGAGTGGGGGCTCGAGCGCCGCCGCCTCTGGGCTGCAGCACACGGCGACGCGACCGAGGGCGGCGATCCGCTCGGTCGCGCCGACGACTAGGAGCGCACTGGCGCGATCTCCTCGCCGTACTCTGCCTCTCCAAGGTCCGTTGGCTCCGCACCATCTGCGACTGGATCCGCGCTCTGTGGCTTCGGGCCGAGGAACTCGAGCCTGTTGACAATGACCTCCGTCATCCAGCGTCGTGAGCCTTCGCTCTCCCATTCATGTGTCTTCAGTCGACCGTCTATGGAGACGAGCGAGCCCGCCTGTAGGTGGGCCGCCGCAATCTCAGCGAGCTTCTCCCAGAAGACGAGGCGGTGAAACTCAGTGCGCTCCTCTCCGCCCCGGAAGTCGTGGCTGGCCAGACTCCCCACCGCAACCTTCGTTCCAGACGGGAGTGACTTGATCTCGACCGGCTTGGTCATCCGACCCGCCAGCATCACCTTGTTCATGTGAGCTCCTCTCCCGGCACCGCCCCCAAGGTCCCTCCCTGGGCTTCAGCCGTGCCGTGTCAAGCGAGGGTGCCCCTCTCCGCGTACGGCGGGCGTATCGTGTGCGACACTCCAACGCGATGCGGTACTACCTGACAACGGCCATCGCCTACGCCAACAACAAGCCTGGCCTGCACACGCTCTATGAGGTGATCGGGGCGGATGTGATCGCGCGCTGGCGTCGCATGGGGGGCGACGAGGTGCGCTTCCTCACTGGCACCGATGAGTACTCGGTCAATATCGCCGCGCGTGCAGAAGAGGAGGGGCTCACCCCGAAGGCGTTCGTCGACAAGAACGTCGCCCTCTTCCAAGAGAGCGAAGCGCTCCTTCTGATCACCCCAGATCGATTCATTCGCACCACCGATGCCGACCACACGCTCGCAGCTCAGGAGATGGTGCGCCGCTCATTCGCCGCTGGCGACATCTATCTCGGCACGTATGAGGGCTGGTACTGCCCCAACGAAGGATTCCGCGCTGAAGGCGACGTGGTGAAAGAGGGGGGCGAGAGCGTCTGCCCGAATCATCCCGGCGTGCCGCTGCAGTGGCTCAAGGAGCGCAACTGGTTCTTCCGACTGAGCGCCTACCAGGAGCGACTTGAGGCCTGGCTGACGCAAGATCTGTCGCCTGTGCAGCCTGAATACCGCCGCAACGAGATGCTCGGATTTATTCGGCAGGGTCTCGAAGACTTTTCCATCAGTCGTGAGGGTGCAACCTGGGGGATCCCGTTCCCGATTCGCGAGGACGGGAGCAGTGCGCTTCACGCGGATGGAAGCGGCGATCCAGCCGCTGGAACGATCTATGTCTGGTACGACGCGCTCATCAACTATCTCACTGGCGCCGGCTTCCCAGCGGATCCGAAGGGTGCGCCATGGTGGCCAGCGGATCTGCACATCATCGGTAAGGACATCAATCGATTTCACTCGGTCTTCTGGCCAGCGATGCTCTGGAGCGCGGGCCTTGAGGCGCCGAAGCGCATCTGGGTGCACGGCTGGCTCCTCTCTAGCGGTGAGCGGATGAGTAAGAGCCGCGGCAACTTCCTTGATCCGAATAGCGCCGTTACAGCGCTCGGCGCCGATGGTGCGCGCTTCGTTGCGCTGCGCGAGGTTCCATTTGACGGCGATGGCGAGGTGAGCTGGGACTCGATCATTCGTCGCTATAACTCCGAGCTCGCGAATGACTTTGGCAACCTTGTGAATCGTGCAACGACAATGGCGAGTCGCGCGTTCGGTGCAGAGGCCCCAGCACCGCGTGCGGCGGCAGCGGCGCCGCTTGCGGCTGAGTGGGAGTCGGCGCGAAAAAAGAGCGAGGCGGCGATGGAGGGGCTCGCGCTCCACCATTGGATCGGCGCCCTCTGGGAGTTTGTGGGTGCGGCGAACCGATTCGTTGATACGGAGAAGCCGTGGGAGTTGGCGAAGGCGGCGAAGGGTGGAGATACTGCGGCGCGCGAGCAACTTGCTGGCGTCCTTGGCGACCTTCTGGAGGCTTGTCGACTCGTTGCGCTCTATGCGGCGCCCGTAATTCCTGAGACGGCGGAGAAGATCTGGACGCTTCTCGGTCACCCGTGGCCGTATGACGCCACTGGTCACGGGGGTCAGACGCGCGCGGCACTCGGAGGGTGGGGGAGCGTTGCAGCCACAGGGGCACTCGGCGAGCCGGTTCCACTCTTCCCGCGACTTGAGACAGATGAGCAGCCAACCTCCGCTGACTGACGCGCACGGCCACCTGCAGGCCGATCGCTTTGATGCCGATCGCGACAAAGTAATCGCGCGCCTGCGTGCCGCCGGCATGACGCGCCTCCTCATCCCGTCATGGAGCGTTGCGAGTTCGCAGGGTGCGGTGGAGATCGCGCGTGAGCACGACTGGATGGATGCGGCGATCGGGATCCATCCGCATCACGCCACAGACGAGGCGAGTCAGCGGGCCGCGCTTTTGGCGCGTGCCGCTGAGCCCGAGATCGTGGCGATCGGAGAGACGGGGATTGATACAAAACGCAATTACGCGCCGCTCGGAGATCAGATCGCAAACCTTGAGGCGCACATTGAGGTTGCTGTGCAGCTTGGGAAGCCGCTGATCCTCCACTGTCGCTCCGCGGGGGACGGTGACGATGCCCAACGCCAGCTGATCAAGACACTCAAGGAGTCGCCGATCGGCGCTCCTGGCGGTGCCGCCGCGTTTGGTGGGAGTGCGCCGTTCATCTTGCACAGCGCGTCGGGGAGCCAGGGCTACATTGAGGATGGGCTCGCACTCGGCGGGCTCATCTCCATCTCTGGACTCGTCTTCCGCCCAGAGGAGCGCGCCACGGCGGAGTGGATTCGAGCGGTTCCGGCCGACCGGCTGCTGACGGAGACGGATGCGCCGTGGCTGACGATGCCTGGAGCCCCCGATCCAAGTCGCAATGAGCCGGCGAATGTCGTCCTCACGTTGGCCTGGATCGCTGAGCGTCGTGGCGAAGCGGTGGACGATCTCGCGGCGGCGATCAGCGCCACCTACGACCGTGCCTTTCCTCGTCACCGGCCACGCTCAGACTGAGCGTGGTGTTGGCACTCGGCAGGGGAGAGTGCTAACATCGCAGCAAGCGCACGAGCAGTGCGCGCTGTGAGCATCGCAGCGGGCGAGCGCCAAGCTGCCTAGCAGGAGGTCAAACACCATGGCGAAGAAGGCATCACTCCGACCCCTCGGCGACCGAGTCGTCGTCAAGCCGGTCCCGCGCGACGAGAAGACGGCGAGCGGCATCATCCTTCCTGACACGGCGCAGGAGAAGCCACAGGAGGGCGAAGTCGTCTCCGTTGGTCCAGGCCGCATCCTTGATGACGGGAAGCGTGAGCCGATCGACGTGAAGGTGGGGGATCGCGTCCTCCATGCGAAGTACGCCGGCACCGAGTTCAAGCTCGATGGCGCCGAGTACCTGATCGTCGGCGCGAAGGACATCCTCGCGATCGTCGAATAACTGAGTTATTCAGCAGTAGTAAGTAGAGCAAGAAAGTAGAGGGGCAGAATGGCAAAGCAGGTTGTATTTGACGAGGCGGCACGTCGCGCGCTCAAGCGCGGGATCGACAAGCTCGCCGACACGGTAAAGGTCACGATCGGCCCAAAGGGTCGCAACGTGGTGCTGGACAAGAAGTTCGGCGCGCCAACGATCACCAATGACGGTGTAACCATTGCACGCGACATTGAGCTCGAAGATCACTTTGAGAACATGGGCGCACAGCTGCTCAAGGAAGTTGCCACCAAGACGGACGATGTTGCCGGTGACGGCACCACCACTGCGGTGGTCCTCGGCCAGGCGCTCGTCACTGAGGGCCTTCGCAACGTTGCCGCGGGTGCAAACCCAATGGTGATCAAGCGCGGACTCGACAAGGCGGTCGCCGCCGTTGTTGCAGAGATCAAGGCGCACTCCCGCAAGGTGGAGACACGCGAGCAGATCGCCGCGGTTGCCTCCATCTCCGCCGCAGACCCAAGCGTTGGCGAGTTGATCGCTGAAGTGATGGGGAAGGTCGGCAAGGATGGCGTGATCACCGTTGAGGAGGGCCAGTCGCTCGGCCTCGACAAGGAGTACACGGAAGGGATGCAGTTCGATCGCGGATACATCTCTGCCTACTTCGTCACCAACGCAGATCGGATGGAGGCACAGCTGGATAACCCAGCGATCCTCATCACCGATAAGAAGATCTCTGCAGTGCAGGATGCACTTCCTGCACTTGAGAAGGCGGTCGGCACCGGTCGTCCACTCCTGATCGTTGCAGAAGATGTTGACGGGGAGGCGCTCGCCACACTCGTGGTGAACAAGATCCGTGGCACCGTGCAGGTGCTTGCGGTGAAGGCGCCAGGCTTCGGTGACCGACGCAAGGAGATGCTCCGCGACATCGCGGTGCTCACCGGCGGCACGGTGATCTCGGAAGAGGTTGGCCGCAAGTTGGACAGCGTGACTGCTGAGGATCTCGGCTCCGCACGCCGTGTCGTCTCGTCAAAGGACAACACCACCATTGTGGATGGCTCTGGCAAGCCGGCTGAGATCAAGGCGCGTATGGCGCAGATCAAGGCCCAGATTGAAGAGACCACGTCGGACTACGACAAGGAGAAGCTCCAGGAGCGTCTCGCCAAGCTCTCCGGCGGCGTCGCCGTGATCAAGGTGGGTGCCGCAACTGAGGTTGAGCTCAAGGAGAAGAAGCACCGCATTGAAGATGCGCTCTCAACGACCCGCGCGGCCGTTGAAGAGGGGATCGTCGCTGGTGGTGGCACCACCCTCCTTCAGGCACGCTCCTCACTAGACAAGTTGAAGCTTGAGGGTGACGAACAGGTTGGCGTGGACATCGTCCGACGCGCACTTGAAGCGCCAGCCCGACAGATCGCTGAGAACGCGGGCGCCCGAGGCGACGTGGTGATTGAGGCGATCCTGAAGGCGAAGCGTGGCACCGGCTTCGATGCCGCCACTGACACGATGGTCGACATGTTTGAGAAGGGGATCGTGGACGCCGCAAAGGTGACCCGTTCCGCCCTCCAGAACGCAGCCTCCGTCGCTGCGATGGTGCTCACCACCGAAGCGGTGGTCAGCGACATCCCAGAGAAGAAGGAGTCTGCAGCCCCTGGCGGTCACGCCCATGGTGGGGAGATGGACTTCTAATCTCTGATCGTTTCGTAGATCTGCGAGGGCTCCCAGCACGGCTGGGGGCCCTCGCGCTATCTCCGTCCGCTTCTGGCTTGAGGGGCGTCGGGGGCGCGCCGAGACTGGCGCGTGAGGTGTGGGCGGTAGAATCAACGGGTGAGCCTCCCCTCAGATCCCACCGCTGACGCTCCGCTGCAAACCACCCCCACACGCCACCGAGTGGCCGAGGGCGAGGCTGCGCTAGCGGTTGAGACGCGCATCCTTGGGCCACTCAACGAGGTGCAGCGTCGCGCCGTCACAACTACGAAGGGGCCGCTCCTCGTCCTGGCCGGCGCTGGCTCAGGGAAGACGCGCGTCATCACGCATCGAATCGCTTGGCTGATTGATCACGAAGGGGTGGCGCCATGGCGCATCTTAGCGGTGACCTTCACGAACAAGGCGGCGGCGGAGATGCGCGATCGCTTGGAGGGGATGATTGGCCAGCGTGCGCGTGACGTCGCCATGGGGACATTCCACAGCCTCTGCGTTCGGATGTTGCGACGCGATGGTGAAGCGATCGGTCTGCCGAAAGAGTTTGCGATCTACGACGCTGATGATCAGGCGCGTGTGATCAAAGGCTTCCTGAAAGAGGATGACCTCCCCGCCACTGGCTCAACAAAGCCGAGCCTGATCCTCGGCGCGATTAGTCGGGCCAAGAACGATGGCCTCACCCCCGACCAGATGGAGGATCAGGCGGTGACGCACCATGAGCGGCTGATTGCTGGCTTTGCGCGTCGCTACGCGAAAGAGCTGAAGCGCCTCGATGCGCTCGACTTTGACGATCTCCTCATCGAAGGGCTCCGCCTACTTCAGGAGGCACCGGCGGTCGCCGAGCGGTATCGCACCAAGTGGGAGTACCTGCACGTGGATGAGTATCAGGATACGAACCGCATCCAGTACGCCTGGATTCGCGAGCTGGCTGCAGGGCACGGAAATCTCTGTGTGGTGGGCGATGACGATCAGTCCATCTATTCGTGGCGCGGTGCAGACATTCGCAACATCCTAGATTTTGAACGTGACTGGCCGAAGGCGGAGGTGATCGCGCTCGAGCAGAACTACCGCTCCACGCAGTCGATCTTGGATGCGGCACACGGGGTCGTCTCCAACAATCTCGGTCGCAAGGCGAAGAAGCTCTGGACCGATCAGTCCGGTGGGCTCCCGATTCCCGTATACGGCGGCTTTGATCAAGAGGATGAGGCGGCATGGATTGTGCGCCGCATTGAAGAGCATGCGGCACCGCGGAAGCCGAAGCGCGGGGAGACGGCAGAGGTGCCAGAGGCGCTCGGCGGAATCGCGATCCTCTACCGCACCAATGCGCAGTCACGCGCCATTGAAGAGGCGCTCCTGCGCGCATCAATTCCGTACCAGCTCATCGGTGGCACGCGCTTCTATCAGCGCCGCGAGGTGAAGGATGCGCTCGCCTGGTTGCGCGTCTTGCGCAGTGATACCGACCGGATCTCGCATGAGCGCATCATCAACGTGCCACCGCGCGGGATTGGCGAGAAGACGGTGGACCTGCTGCGCGCCGCCGCTGCGCCACACCCTGATGTGCCAGATGGCCTCCCATTTGGCCTCGTCATCGCTGCGGCAGGGCGCGGCGAGGTGGCGGGCATCTCTTCACGTGCGCGCACCGCGCTCGCTGGCGTTGCTGATGTGATCGCACGCCTTCGTTCACGACTCACGCTGATCCATCTCCCTGAGCTACTTGACGCGGTTTATAGCGAGACGGGCCTCCGCGCGCACCTTGCGTCCGAGGGGGTGGAAGGGGAGGAGCGCTGGGCGAACCTGCTGGAGTTGCGCGGCATCGCGGGGCGCTTCCTTGAGCTCGAACCACTCGACGCGCTCGATCGATTCATTGAAGAGACGGCGCTCGTTGCGGACCAGGATTCGTTGGAGGAGGGGACCGAGCGCGTCACGCTGATTACGCTGCACGCGGCGAAGGGGCTCGAGTGGCCGACCGTCTTCATCTCAGGGCTTGTTGAGGGGCTCTTCCCACACAGTCGCGCGCTGATGGACGAAGAGCAGATGGAGGAGGAGCGTCGCCTCTGCTACGTCGGCATTACACGCGCAAAGCGGCGCCTGACGTTGAGTTATGCGATTCGACGCGGTTGGGGTGACGGTGACGGTGTGCCATCGCGCTTCCTTGCGGAGATTCCAGAGGAGCTGCTCGAGGTTGCAAACGATGAAGATCCACGCTCGGGTGGGGCGACACGATTCGGTCGCGGCGTTCCAGGATTCCGTTCCGCGCGGGCTGGATTCGCTGGTGGCGAGTCGTGGCGCGAGGGGAGCGGCGAGCCTGGTGCGCCTGCAGGTGAATTCACGCCGAGCCGTGACCTTGAGGCGCGGCGACGCGCGTATGGAGCCGGGGCGCGTTCAGGGTCACTCCGTCTGCCAGGGGAGGGTGACGGATTTGATGAGGGCTTTGATGACGCTGGCGACGATCCAGACCACGACGGCGCACCGATGACGCGACCTATTGGCCGCATCCCACCATGGGCGAACGGGCGACGGCTAGAACCTAGCGTTCACGAGAGCGATACAACCGCGGCACTCCCTGAGCGTCGCACGACGCCAGCACGCGTCCGTATCCCTGGAGAGCGCTACTTCCGCGACGGCGATCGTGTGCAACATCCCCGCTTCGGGAGTGGCATCGTGGTCACCTCTAAACTGACGCGTAGCGATGAAGAGGTGACGATCGCCTTCGTTGGCGTGGGCGTGAAGACGCTCGCCGCGAGCATCGCCGGATTGGAGATCGTCTGATGGCGAAGGTGACGGCGGCCGGCGCGAAGCGACACGCAGAACTTGTGGCTCTGATCAACGCTGCGGACCGCGACTACTACGTGGCCGACGCACCGCGCATGCCAGACGCCGCATACGACGCACTCCGCCGTGACCTGGAGCAGCTTGAGGTGGAGCACCCTGAACTCCAGACGCCAGATTCGCCAACGCAGCGCGTCGGTCCACGAGAGAGCGGCGGGCAACTCGGCGAGGTGCGCCATGAGCGCCCGATGCTCAGCCTCTCCAACGCCTTCTCGCCAGAAGAGGTTGCCGCCTTTGTGGCGAGCGCCACGAAGGGGCTTGGTGGGCGCGAACCAGAACTTGTTGCTGAGCTGAAGATCGACGGTCTCGCGATCAGCCTGCGCTACGAGCGTGGCCTCCTGACGCGCGCGGCAACGCGCGGTGACGGCTCAACGGGTGAGGATGTGACGGCGAACGTGCGCACAATCAGCGTGATCCCGCAGCAACTGAGCGAACCGATTGACGCCGAAGTGCGCGGTGAGGTCTACATGCCGAAGGAGGCGTTTGCCGCGCTTAATGCGGCGCGCGAAGAGGAGGGGCTGCAGCTCTACGCCAATCCGCGCAACTCGGCCGCCGGCTCACTACGCCAGAAGGATCCACGCATCACCGCAGAGCGGAGGCTCGCCTTCTTCGCATATCAGCTCTTTAGCGATCCACAGCCAGGGTCGCAGAGTGCCGCGCTGCAGAGGCTTGACGGGCTCGGCCTCCCAACCGAACGCAACGCGCGCGCCGGCCTTAACGCCGAAGGGGCGGCTACCTTCCTCGCCGAGTGGGAAGAGAAGCGACACGATCTCTCCTACGAGACGGATGGTGCAGTGCTGAAGGTGGATCGCGTGGAGGATCAAGAGGTGCTCGGCTTCATCTCGCGCTCGCCGAAGTGGGCGACCGCCTATAAGTTCCCGCCTGAGCAGGTGACAACAACGTTGCTTAACATCTCCGTGGAGGTTGGACGCACTGGCTACCTGACGCCGGTCGCTGAGATGGAGCCAGTGCTGCTTGCCGGTTCAACGATTCGTCGCGCAACCCTGCACAACATTGACGAGATTCGCCGCAAGGATGTGCGCATCGGTGACGTGGTGATCCTGCAGAAGGCGGGAGATGTGATCCCAGAGGTGGTGCGTAGCCTCCCCGAAAAGCGTCGCGGTGTGCTGGACGAGTTTCAGATGCCGACGCGCTGCCCTTCATGCAGCGGTGAGGTTGTGCGCGATGAGGTGCGTCATCGCTGCCCGAACCCCTGGTGCGAGGCGCAAGTCTTTGAGGGGCTCCGCCATGCGGTTGGGCGCGGCGCGCTGGACATTGAGGGACTCGGCGAGAAGCTGCTTCAGCAGCTTGTTGACCGCGGCCGAGTTCGCCGACTCGCCGACCTCTTCACGCTCACCACGGACGACCTCGACGGCCTTGATCGCATGGGGAGCGTTGCCGCGAACGCGAAGAAGGGGAGTGCGAATCGCATCGATAACGTGCTCCGTGAGTTGGAGCGACGCAAGGAGCAGGAGCTCTGGCGCGTCCTCGTGGCGCTCGGCATCCGTCATGTTGGGGAGACAACGGCACGGGATCTTGCGCTAGAGCTCTCGCGACGTGTCGCTCCAGGTGCAGACTGGAGCAGCCGTGTCGCCTCAACGCTTCGCGGGCTGACAGTGGAAGATTTGACAAGCGTGAGTGGCGTCGGTGCCGTCGTAGGTGAAAGCATCGTCAGCTACTTCGCCGGGAGTGGCACTCGGAGCGCGCTCAACGATCTGATTGAGGTTGGCGTGACGCTGAGCCCAAGCGCCGCGCTTGTAGTGGCGGGGGGAGGCGGGCCACTGAGTGGCGAGCTGGTGGTGGTGACTGGGACACTCGTATCCTCAGGTCTCAGTCGTCGCGAAGCACAGGATCGGATCCGTGCTGCTGGCGGGGTCGTGGCGGACGCCATCACCTCAAAGACCACCCTCTTGGTAGCGGGGGAGAAGGCGGGGAGTAAGCGGGCTGATGCGGAGCGACTCGGCGTTCGCATCGTGGACGAGGCGGGCTTCCTCGCTCTTCTCGGGGCGTCTGCCGCGGGCGAGTAGAATTCCCGCATGAGCAAACTCACCCGCGCCGAGGTCGAGAAGGTCGCCGCCCTTGCGCGCCTCGGGCTGACGAGCGACGAGGTGGAGAAACTGCAGGGCGATCTCAATCTGATTCTTGAGCAGTGGGCTCGACTCGCCGAGGTGGACACGTCGAGCGTACCTGCGAGCGCGCAGACGATCGTCCAGCCGATGCTGCTTCGCGACGATACGCCACGTCCCTCCCTCTCTGTAGACGAGGCGCTGCAGAACGCGCCGTCACGGAGTGGCGACTTCGTTCGCGTTCAGGCGATCCTCAGCGAGGAGGCGGACGGATGAGCGCCGACCTTCGTCGCGCCACCGCTACGCAACTCCGCGCCGGATATCGCAGCGGTGAGTTCACGTCAGTTGAGGTGGTAGAGACGCTCCTTGCTGCGATCGCACGTGAAGATGCTGCGCTCGGCGCCTGGTTACATCTTCGCGGTGATGAGGTGCGACGAGAGGCTGCGGCCGCGGATGTCACCTACGCTGCGACGCGCACCGCTGGGGCGGCAGCACTCAATGCGCTCCCACCACTTCTCGGTGTCCCTGTGGCGCTGAAAGATCTCGTCAACATGATCGGCACGCCAACCACCGCTGGCTCCAAGATCCTTGAGGGCTACATCAGTCCGTATGACGCAACGATCGCCGCCAAGCTCAAGGCGGCTGGCGCACTCATCCTTGGGAAGACGAATATGGACGAGTTCGCGATGGGCTCCTCTACGGAGTTCAGCGCCTATCGCCGCACCGTTAATCCGTGGGATCGCGAGCGCGTACCAGGGGGTTCATCGGGTGGATCGGCATCGGCGGTGGCGGCACTGCACGCGCCGCTCAGCATCGGCAGCGATACGGGGGGCTCAATTCGTCAGCCGGCGAGCCTTACTGGTATTACTGGGATGAAGCCAACGTACGGCCGCGTCTCGCGCTACGGCATTGTTGCGTTCGCCTCATCGCTTGACCAGATCGGGCCGTTTGCTCGAAGCGCTCAGGATGCGGCACTGCTGCTTCACACCATTGCAGGATCCGATCCGCGCGACGCGACAAGCTCCGCAACGCCAGTTGATGCCGCACTGCTCAAGCTCCCGCAAGGAGATCAGGCGGCGAGTGCACTGAAGGGGAAGCGCTTCGCCCTGCCGAAGGAGTACTTCGTGGCGGGGATGGAGCCTGGCGTTGAGGCGGCGGTGCGTGCCGCAGTTGCGGCGCTGCAGTCAGCGGGTGCGGTCATCGATGAGGTGAGCCTGCCGACTACAGAGCATGCGCTCGCCACCTACTACATCGTTGCCCCCGCCGAAGCCTCCGCGAATCTGGCGCGCTATGACGGGATTCGCTACGGCGCATCAAAGCACGGTGGTGGCGATCTCCTCGACGGCTATCTCGCCACGCGCGGTCGCGGCTTCGGTCCTGAGGTGCGCCGACGCATCATGCTCGGTACGTATGCGCTCTCCGCAGGTTTTTACGACGCCTACTACCTTAAGGCGCAGAAGGTGCGCACCTTGATTGCTCGCGACTTCGATCGCATCTGGGCGGCGGGGTATGACGCGATCGTGGCACCGGCGAGCCCGTCGGTGGCATGGAAGTTTGGCGCGAAGATGAGCGATCCGGTCGCAATGTATCTCGCCGACGCCTGCACGATCCCAACGAATATGGCGGGCCTCCCTGGGCTCAGCACCCCGTGCGGGCTCTCCGAGGGGCTCCCCGTCGGCTTGCAACTGATCGGCGCACCATGGAGCGAGGCGGGGCTCCTCTCAATCGCCGCCGGCTATGAGGCGCTCAGCGCCAACGCGCCGTGGCGCGACCAGGATCCCACCGACCTTGCCGCACTCGGAGGGGCCGCATGAGTGACTTCGCAAAGCGCACCCTCGCCGATCGCGTGCACGCGGTGCCACCATCTGGCATTCGCCGCTTCTTTGATATCGCCGCGCAGATGAAGGACGTCATTAGCCTCGGCGTTGGCGAGCCAGACTTCGACACGCCGAGCCACATCACGGAGGCGGCAATTAGCAGCCTGCGCGCCGGTCGCACCCACTACACGTCAAACTACGGAACGCCTGAGCTGCGCGCCGCGATTTCCGACAAGATCTTTGAGCGATCGGGTGTGCGCTATGACCCGGCGACCGAGATCGTGGTCACGATCGGCGCGTCTGAGGCGGTCGACCTCGCAATTCGCGGCACGATCAATCCTGGAGAGATCCTCATCCTTCCGGAGCCTTCGTACGTTGCCTATCTCCCTGCCGTGATCTTCGCCGGTGGCGAGGTGCGTTCAATCCCAACGAGCGCGAGCGAAGGTTGGCGCCTGGACACGACCGCTGTTGCTGCTGCGGCGCCAGGGGCGAAGGCGCTCTTCCTCGGCTATCCGGCGAATCCCACCGGCGCAACGCTTGACGAGACAACGCGCGCCGAACTCGCGCGCATCGCAGTGGAGCACGACCTGCTCGTGATCAGCGACGAGATCTATGACCGTCTCGTCTATGAGGGACCAGCGCACCGCGCGATCTCTGCCTACCCTGGAATGAAGGAGCGCACGATCCTGATCGGCGGCTTCTCAAAGTCGTACGCGATGACCGGATGGCGGGTCGGCTTCCTATGCGCGCCGGCGGAGATCGTTGCCGGTCTCGTGAAGATTCACCAGTACGCAATCATGAGCGCACCGACGCCGTCACAGGACGCTGCGCTTGAAGCACTTCGCAACGGGGAGCCTGCGCTCGAAGAGATGCGTGGCGCATATGCACGCCGACGCAGCATCGTTCTGGATGGACTTGCCGCACTGAAGCTGCCTACTGGCGCGCCGAAGGGTGCCTTCTACGCCTTCCCAGATATCTCGTCGCTCGGCATCAGTGATGAGGAGTTCGCTGAGCGCCTTCTGCAAGAGGAGCGAGTTGCGGTGATTCCTGGTTCAGCATTTGGCGCAAGTGGTCGCGGCCATGTGCGCATCTGCTACGCGGTGTCAGAAGAGAAGCTTCGCGAGGCGCTCGTCCGCATCGGGCGCTTTGTTGCGTTGCTGAAGGGGGCTGCCGTATGAGCTGGGAGGCGGTGATCGGCATTGAGATCCATGTGCAGTTGCGCACCGCAACGAAGATGTTCTGCCCCTGCGCGATCCCTGCAGAGGGTGACGCGCCAAACACGCGCACCTGCCCAACCTGCCTCGGCCTCCCAGGCGCCCTCCCTGTGCCGAACCGCACCGCCATCGAGAGGGTGCTCGCTGTGGGCGCAGCGATCGGCGCGAAGAGCCCCGCAACGACACGTTGGGATCGGAAGAACTACTTCTACCCAGACCTGCCGAAGGGTTACCAGATCAGCCAGCTTGATCTTCCACTTGCGGAGCACGGCAGCATCCCTGTCACCACGAGCGCTGGCGCTGGCTCCGTGCGGATTCGACGCGCGCACCTAGAGGAAGATACGGCGCGGCTGCGCCATGAGAAGGGGGCCGACGGCACGCGGGCGAGCCTCATCGATTACAACCGCTCTGGCGTCGCCCTCCTTGAGATCGTCACCGAGCCAGACATCCGGGATGGCGAGACGGCGCGCCGCTACGCAGAGGAGCTCCGCCTCCTCCTGCGCACGATTGGTGCGGCGGACGCTGAGATGGAGAACGGTCAGATGCGCGTGGAGGCGAACATCTCACTTCGACCATCAAGCGACGCACCGTTCGGACTCCGCGTTGAGGTGAAGAATATGAACTCGTTCCGCTCCGTTGAGCGCGCGATCGCTTATGAGATGGCGCGCCAGGCCGAAGTGCTAGATGCGGGCGGAACGATCACGCAGGAGACGCGTGGATGGGACGAGGGGAGTGAGACCACCTACACGATGCGCGCGAAGGAGGACTCGCACGACTACCGCTACTTCCCTGAGCCAGACCTCCCACCACTCGACATTGATCCCGCCTGGCTCGCCGCGATTGTTGCTGGACTCCCTGAGCTCCCAGGAACACGCCGCGCGCGCTACGTCAGCGAGCTCGGACTCACCGACTATGACGCGAGCGTCCTGGTGGCTGAGCCACGCGCCGCCGCCCTTTTTGAGGCGGCACGTGCCGCACAGAAGGAGCTCGACGCGAAGCTGCTTGCGAACTGGGTGAGCGGCGAATACCTGCGCGTGGCGAAAGAGGGGGCAGCCGACCCTGATCCGGTCCAGTTTGCTGCGCTCGTCGCGGCAGTTGCGAGCAAGGAGATCAACGGCACCACCGCGAAAGCACTCTTCGCCGAGATGATCACGACGCCGCTCAGCATTCGCGAGGTGATCGCCTCACGTGGCCTTGGCCAGATCAGCGACACGGGGGCGCTGGAGAGCATCATCGCCGACGTCATCGCAGCGAATCCACAAGCGATCGCTGACTGGAAGGCGGGGAAGCAGCAGGCGGTGAGCTTCCTCGTTGGTCAGGCGATGAAGGCGAGCAAGGGGCGCGGCGACGCGGCGCTCCTTGGCGACCTCATTCGCGCAGCACTCGATCGCTGAGATGCTTGATATCGTTCGCCTTGTCACCGGAGGCTTTGGGGTGGCTGGCCTCCTTTATCTCGCGCGTCAACTTCCGCCGTTGCTTACGCAGTATCAGCTCCATCAGACGCGTGTTGGCGGAGCGAAGCGCTATAGCGAGTGGCGCGGCGCACCTGGCGCTGGGCCAGACGTTCTTGATCGTCTTGAGGGGCAGCTGATCGTTTCGCGGCTGAAGCGCCTCGCCGGCGTTGGTGTTGCCTCCATCGTTGGGATTGCGCTCGCCCTCTTCCCGCCGCTCCGCTAGCTGTTTGCTAAACGCTCGGACCGGAAATCCTTAAGCGCTGCACTTCGATCGCCGTGCAGCGGTCTTGCACGAACGGGATGCCCGCCTCTGCGGCGAGCGCTGCGACCTCTGGACTGATGATGCCGAGTTGCAACCAGATCGCACCCGCGCCAGCTGCGATCGCCTCCCGCGTCACGTCGGCGCAGTCTTCTGGGCGACGAAAGATATCAACGAGATCAATGCGCTGACCCTCCGGGAGTGACGCGGCTGCGCTGGCAAGGTTTGGATAGCAGGGGAGTCCAGCAACTCCGTCGGCCAGCGCGTTCGCGGCGGGGTTGACGGGAAGGATGTGCCAGCCAGCTGCTTGAAGGGCGAGCAGGACGCCGTGCGAGGGGCGGTCAGGTTTCGGCGAAGCGCCAACAACGGCGATGGTCCGACTGCCAGCGAGGAGGGTGCGGAGCTGCTCGTCTGAGGCGCGGGGCACGCCGCCTCCCCCCTCTGCAGCGTCGATCGCCGCCCTGATCCTCGCTCGTTCGCGCTCATCCATCGGCTAATCCTACGCGCTCGGTAGACTCCCCCCGTGAGCAAGAAGCCCGACTTCACCCATCTCCACGTCCACACCGAGTTCAGCCTGCTCGACGGCATGAGCAAGATCGATGCGCTCATGGACGAGACGAAGGCGCTCGGCATGGACTCCATCGCCATAACTGACCACGGCGCCCTCTACGGGACGGTGCAGTTTGTCCAGGCGGCGACGAAGCGTGGGATCAAGCCGATCATCGGCGTGGAGACCTACGTTGCGCGTCGTGGCATGGGCGATAAGGAGGGGAAGGCCGACCAGCAGCCCTTCCACCTCGTCTTACTCGCCACCAACGCAGTCGGCTATCGCAACCTCTGTCGTCTCGTCACCGATGCGCACCTTGACGGCATGTACTACAAGCCGCGCATCGATCTTGATCACCTCGCGAAGTATTCCGAGGGGCTGATCGGACTCTCCGGCTGCCTGAACGGTGAGATCGCTCGCGCCCTTGAGGTTGATGACTGGGAGCATGCGCGTGCACTTGCGGGGCGCTACGGCGACATCTTCGGCAAGGAGCGCTTCTATTTGGAGGTGCAGGATCATGGCCTCCCGGAACAGAAGCGACTGAACGAGCAACTCTTCAAGCTCGCACCTGAGGTTGGACTCCCACTCGTTCTAACAAACGACCTTCACTACGTCCGCGCGCAACAGCGAGAGGCGCATGACGTCCTTCTCTGTATCGGCACCGCAAGCAACCTTGAGACGCCTGGTCGCATGCGCTTTAACAGTGGCGAGTTCTACCTGAAGTCGCCTGCGCAGATGGCGTCGCTCTTCCCTGATCGCCCGGACCTGCTGCTCAATACGCGCGCCATCAGCGAAGCGGTCGACTTCAAGTTGACGCTCGGACAGCCGCGCATGCCAGACGTGGAGGTGCCGAAGGGCGAAACAGTTGAGAGTTGGTTGCGGAAGGAGGCGGAGCGCGGGCTGTTGCGCCGCTACGGGACACCATCTGCCGCGGCACGCGAACGGCTTGAGTACGAGCTCGGCGTGATCTTGAAGATGGGCTACGGGGCCTACTTCCTGATCGTTGCCGACTTCGTTCGATTCGCACGCGAGCAGGGGATCGCTACCACCTGCCGAGGGAGTGCACCTGGTTCAATCGTGACCTACGCGCTCGGCATCACGCCGGTTGATCCGTTGCACTACGACCTTCCGTTTGAACGCTTCCTGAATGAGGACCGCGTGACGATGCCGGATATTGATATCGACTTTGAGGATGGTCGCCGCGAAGAGGTGATCCGCTACGTTGCGCAGAAGTACGGCGAGAGCCAGGTCGCGCAGATCATCACCTTCGGCACGATGGCGGCACGCGCCGCGATCCGTGATGTCGGTCGCGTCTTGGGGAAGAGCTACGGCGATGTTGACCGCCTGGCGAAGGCGGTTCCAGACAAGCTCGGCACAACGCTCAGCCAGGCGCGCAAGGATGCTGACTTCAAGGCGCTCGCAGAGAGCTCGGACTATGCGCCACTCGTGAACCTGGCTGAACAGCTGGAGGGTGTGGTGCGCAACGCCTCCACCCACGCCGCTGGCGTAGTGATCAGTCGCGAGCCGCTCACCGAGATCATGGCGCTGCAGCGCGCCACAAACTCCGAAGGGGTGATGACCCAGATTGAGATGCACGGCGTTGAGGCGCTCGGGCTTCTCAAGTTCGACTTTCTTGGTCTGGCAAACCTCACGATCTTGCGCACGGCGGTGGATCGGATCAAGGCGACCTACGGTGTTGCGATTGACCTCGACACGATCCCGCTCGACGACGCGAAGACGTTCGCCCTCCTCGCGTCAGGCGAGACGAGCGGCATCTTCCAGCTCGAGTCGGCTGGGATGCGCCGCTACATCAAGGAACTGCGCCCAACAAGCGTCTTTGATCTCGCCGCCATGGTGGCGCTCTACCGACCGGGCCCAATGGCGAATATTCCCTCGTACATTCGTCGCAAGCACGGAACGGAGGCCGTCACGTATCTGCATCCGCTCCTTGAGCCGTTCCTAAAGCGCACCTACGGCGTCTTCGTCTATCAGGAGGACATCATGGCGGCGGCATCGGCACTCGGTGGCTTCTCTGGGCCGAAGGCCGACACGCTCGGCTACGCGGTGCGAAAGAAGAAGGAGGACGTGCTGGCTGGACTGAAGCAGGAGTTCATTACCAGCGCTGCAGAACGCGGCGTGGCCCGAAGCGTGATTGAGCAGGTTTTCCAGGCGTTCGAGCCGTTTGCCAACTACGGCTTTAACAAGGCGCACGCCACCTGCTACGGAATGATCGCCTACCAGACCGCTTACCTGAAGGCGAACTACACCGTGGAGTACATGACGAGCGTCCTAAACGCCTTCCGTAATAAGGAGGACAAGGTGGCGAGCGCGATCGCCGAATGCCGCCGTCTCGGGATTGAGATCTTGCCACCCGATGTAGAGCGCTCGCAGCTCGACTTTGAGCCAGAGGGGGGCGCGATCCGCTTCGGCCTCCTCGCGATCAAGAATGTTGGCGCTGGTGCGGTGGAGTCAATCGTCAACGCGCGCACAGCGGGCGGTGGCTTTAGTAGCCTCCAAGACCTCTGTGAGCGCATCGATTTGCGACTCGCCAACAAGCGCGTCTTTGAGGCGCTCGCAAAGGTTGGTGCACTGCAGAAGTTTGGCCACCCAGCACAGCTCCTCCTTGCGCTGGACGATGCCCTCTCTGCCGGAACAAGCGTGCAACGTGAGCGCGCTGCGGGCCAGGTCTCGCTTTTCGATTCCTCCCCAGGGCTAGCATCAACGGTTGCGGTGAAGCTGCCGAGCGCCGCTGAGGCGCCGACGCGTGAGCGACTCCGCTGGGAGCGAGAGCTACTCGGCGTGTATCTCTCTGATCATCCGATGAATGCGCTTGCACCCGTCCTTGCGCCATACGTCAGCGGTTTTGTTGGTGACTTTGGTGAGGATGTGCCGAGCGAAGAGCGCGTCGTGCTTGGCGCGATCGTCACGAACGTTCGGACGCTCGTCACTAAGGCGGGGGCAGCGATGGGGATTCTCACCGTTGAGGACCTAACAGGGAGCATTGAGGTGGTCGCCTTCCCGAAGACGTGGGAGGCGACGCGCTCCGCCTGGGTTGAAGGGGAGGCGCTCCTCGTTGCAGGTCGTGCAGAGTTGCGGGGCGAGACCTGGTCGATCATCTGCGAGGCGGTTCTCCCGTGGGAGGAGGCGCAGCAGCTGACGCCAGAGGGGATTGCGGCACACCTTGCAACGAGCAGCAGTGGGCCGCGACGCTACCCGCCACGTAGTGCCGCGCCAGCTGGCGCACTGCCACGCGGCCTCGTTCCAGAGGAGCGCGAGGGAGAGGTTGCTCCACCACTCGCCGTTGTCCCGCAAGCTGAGGCTTCGGCTGATCCTGTCGAAGCGCCGCCCGGTGCTGCGCTGCACATCCGATTCACCGCTGGCCAATCGGTAGAGGAGACGATCCGTGCCATGGAGGTGGTGAAGTCAGAACTCCGCGCGCGACCTGGTGGGACGAAGGTGGTCGTCTATATCCCGCAGGCGGGAGGGGCACAGCAGTTGCCGATGGAGATCCGCACCGGTGTCGCGTGGGATCCGAGTTTCCCCGCTGCAATACGTGGTCGTGTCGGCGCCGCAGCGGTTCGCTTCGACCTGCTCACTGAAGGCGAGGCACTTCCAGCCGCATAGGGCAGACTTTCGAAAAACGCGGCAGAATATCCGCATGGCACTTCGCACCTACGCCTCAGTCCTCCTTCGGCAGTCCGCCCCAGAAGGCGTTGATTGGCGGACTATGCCGGTACTCGCTCGTGCACTTCTGCTCACCCGCGCCTCCGTTCTCCCACTCACCATTGTTGGTGCAGGGCAGGGACTCCTCTACGCCTGGTGGCGCGGCACAATCAGCGACACCGCCACTGGCGTGAGCGGCCTCCTCCTCGGACTCGCCGCCTTCCTCGGCGCAAACCTTGCCCATGCGGCGAACAACCTTGCGAACGACTGGCGCGACTACAAGGACGGACTCGATCGGCCTGGCTATCCGCGCGCCGACTACTCGCCACACCCGATCGCCTCTGGTGCAATGTCAAGTCGGACGCTCCTTACGGCCATCGCCATCCTTACTGGTCTTGGGGCACTGCTCGGCGGATTCACGATGGTGATGCGTGCCGACCTGATGCTCGGACTCTTCGCAGTTGCTGGCCTGATCCTTTCGTGGGGCTACACCGATCCGCCGCTTCGCCTGAAGCGTCGTGGCCTTGGTGAGCTCTCCGTCCTCCTTGTGTGGGGTCCACTCATGGGTGGCGGGACGTACCTCGCCGCGACAGGAACGATTGACAGTACCGCACTCCTCGCGACACTCCCATGGGGGATGATCGCGACCGCGGTGCTCTTTGGGAAGCATCTCGACAAGATTGAAGCCGACGGTTCGCGAGGCGTTCGCACCTTTGTTGTTCGGATTGGCGAGCAGCGGGCACGCGCCGGAACGCTGGCACTCCTCAGCGGTGGCTACATCTGCGTCGCACTCTTTGGTGCACTCGGCATCTTCCCGTGGATTGTTGCGCCACTCGCCGGATTCGGCGCCCTCTCAGCGCGGGCTGCGCTGAAGATCGTTGCCGCTCCGCGACCTGCTGCGCCGCCACCGGGCTATCCGCTCTGGCCGCTCTGGCATGTTGGCGCCGCATTCCTCGCGGGACGCCCAGCGATGGGGGCACTCTTCGTCGGGTTGATTCTCGGGACGCTGCTCGGCATCTAGCCGAGCGCGACACTACTTCCCCTTCGCCTCAGGTCGCGCAACGCGCGCGGGCGGGACACTCAGTGCGGTGATCTTTGCAAGCTCAACCTCAATCGCCGCAACGCGGGCCGCAGCTGCACGCCACTCTGCTGAACCCGGAGTTAAGGCGGCGCGATCGGCGCGCGCTTGGTCATGCTCGCGCATCAGTGTCGCGCGGTCTGGTCGTGGTGTTGTGCTCTCGTTGCTCAACTGAACCCCCTTTTGGTGCCGAAGGTGGGAGTCGAACCCACATGACCTTTCGGTCGGCCGATTTTAAGTCGGATGCGTCTGCCGTTCCGCCACTCCGGCCACGCCATCGTAGCCTGAGTCGAGAGTTGGTACCGAAGGTGGGAGTCGAACCCACATGACCTTTCAGTCGACCGATTTTGAGTCGGTTGCGTCTGCCATTCCGCCACTTCGGCGCCCCCTGATCCTAGCGGTGCGGCATAGTTAGGGGGATGGATGAGGGGTTGACGAAGGGAGCAGGCGAGTCTCAGGAGCGGTTGCGCCTGCTTGCGGCGGCACGTCGCGGCGACAGTGGGGCCTTCCGCGCCCTCTTCACCCCAGACCTAGACCTCGCCTGGAGGATGGCGCTCCGCATCACTGGCGAACCGGCGGGGGCGGATGATGCGCTCCAGGAGGGGCTCATCTCAGCGTATCGCGCACTCGACCGTGTTGAGCCGCGCAACCTGCGTGGCTGGTTCGTTCGGATCGTCCAGAACGCCGCCCGCGATGCCCTGCGCCGTGAGCGACGACGCCCCACCCTGCCGATTCGTAGCGGTGAAAGATCTGATATCTCGGGTGAACGTGGCGCTGTGGCCGAGCCCCAGGCCGGCGCGGCGAGCGATCCGGTCCTAGTGGCGGAGCGAGGGGAGCTGGCGGGGGAACTCGCCGCAGCACTTGAGCAGATCCCTGAGGAGCGGCGCACCGCAATTCTTCTCTATGACGTGGATGGCTACGACTACGCCGAGATCGCCGAGATCACGGGCTGCTCGGTCGGGACGGTGAAGAGTCGTATCAGCCGTGGGAGGGGGGAGCTTCGGCACCTCCTCGCTGGCCTCCGTCCGGGAACCAACCCCCAGGACCAGGCGTTGAGGGGGCGAGATGATTAACGACCGCCGTCCCCCTGCAACAGAGCACGCCGATGCGTATCGGGCGAGCGAACCGACCCGACAGCGGGATCCGTTCGCCGCTCCCACGCTGCAGGTTGCGCTTGCCAGCGAGACGGAGCGGCGGGCGAGACATCAGCGTTCAGGTCGCGCTGGGCGGCTTGTCGACCTGCTCATCAACGCGCCACGTGCCGGACTGGCTGGTGCCGCACTCTCTCTCGCCGTCTTACTCACCACCCTTCCAGCTGGTGGTGCACTCCGCATGGGTGACGGCGGGGAGTCAGCACTCCAGGCGCCGCTGAGCGTTGCGTCAACGCCTGCAGCGGGAGCGACAACACCGGAGGGATCCACTGAGGCGCCGAGCGCAGATGCGAAGGTGGCCGATTCCCTTGAGGCAGTTGAACCGCTTGAGGCGGCGGGGCCCCCTTGGCTCACGATCGTTGGCGGCGCCGGCCTTCTCTTCAGCCTCCTACTGATTGAGCGAACTCGCCGCCGTCGCCACGCCTAACCCGCCGCGCGCCGAACTGCGCGCCAGCGCGCCCCCTGCACGACGCTCCTCCTGCGCTACGCTCCGATCGTGCAACCGAAACGCCTCCTCCTCGTTGATGCGTATGGGCTGATCTATCGCGCCTTCCATGCGATTCCGCCCCTGACGAACAGTCGGGGCCAACTCACCAACGCCGCGTTCGGATTTACGAGCATCCTCCTTCGTGCCATTGCAGACGCGCACCCAGAGCGGGCGATCGTCGCATTTGATGCGCCAGGTGCCACGCACCGACACGAACGATTCCCTGCATATAAGGCGCAGCGGCCCTCAATGCCAGATGAGCTGCGCTCGCAGGTGCCACTCGTGCGTGACCTGGTTGCGGCGCTCGGCCTTCCGCTCCTGGAGGCGCCGGGATATGAGGCGGACGATGTCATCGGAACGATTGCTGAGCAGGCGCGACGTGAGGGCTGGGAGGTGCTCATCGTCTCTGGCGACCTCGACATGTTGCAGCTCGTTGGTCCGAACGTCTCGCTCCTCCATACGGCGAAGGGTGGCGCCGATGCGATGGTCACCTATGACCCAGCGAAGATCTTTGAGCGGTACGGCCTCACCCCTGAACAGATCGTTGACTTCAAGTCGTTGAAGGGGGATAGCTCAGACAATATTCCTGGCGTTCCAGGTGTCGGAGAGAAGACGGCGGCGAAACTGATCGCAGCGTTCGGCTCGCTGACGGCACTCTATGAGCGACTTGATGAGGTTGAGCCAGTGCGGATTCGCGAACTGCTGCGCGCCAATCGCGACGCCGCCTTTGCCGGCCAGGGGCTGATGACGATTGATCGCGACGCTCCGCTGCAACTTCCAGACGATGGTGGCGTGATCGGCCGCTACGATCGCGACCTTGCCCTCGCCCTCTTGCGCGAACTTGAATTCCGCGCACTGATCGGCCGCCTCCCACCACTCGAAGGAGAGGATCGTGAAGCGGCGGCGCAGGCGATCGCGACGGCAACGGCGGGTGCGGCGCTGCGCGGCACAAAAGAGCGCGTGGCGCCAGCAACCGTTGCGCCGCGAGCGACGGGGGGTGACGAGTTGCAGCTCGGCTTCAACTTCAACTCGGTGAGTGAAGGGAATAGCGCGGCGGGCCGTGCGGCGCCGACCGCAGCAGTAGCCCCTTCATCAACTGGCGAGGCCGAGGTTGCACTCAGCGCGCAGATTGAGGCGCTGAAGCGTGGAGGTCTCCCCGCTGCAGGCGCACTGCACCTCAACAGCGTGAGCGAGGCAGAGCAACGCTTCAGCACCCTTGCGAGCAGCGGCGCCCTCGCGCTCGGTGGGCACGGCGTCGATCGGCGTGGTCCGCGCGGGCCGATCGCACTCGCGGTCGCCGATGAACGCGGCGCACTCCTCGTTGCCGAAGACCCGAACGTTGTGCATCGGCTGCTGACACTGATTGCAGGTTCTGGCCGAGAGCTCGTTGGACTCGGAATCAAAGATCTCTTCGGTGCGCTGATCGCGATCGGTGCCGATGAGGCGCCACACCTTGTTGATGATGTGGCGCTCGGCACCTGGATCGGCAACGTGACGTTGCGGAACCCGGGACTCGTTGAGGTTGCCGCATCTCGGCTTGGCGCGGACCTCCCCGAGGGGCTCACGCCAGTACAGGTGGCAACCCTCAGCGCACTCGTGGCACTCGCTTCGCGTGCCGGAATCAGTGGCGAGCTGCGTACGGCGGGAACTGAGCGGCTCTATCGGGAGATTGAGCTCCCCCTTGTTGAGGTGCTCGCACGGATGGAGGCGGCGGGTATCGCGGTGGACAGCGCGGCACTTGCGCAACTTGGTGATGCATTCCGCCTTGAGATTGCGCGCCTTGAGGCGGCGGCGGAGAAGTCGGTCGGTCACGCGGTTGCGCTCGGCTCACCGAAGCAGCTCGGCGAACTCCTCTTCGGCGAGCTCGGCCTCTCGCGCGGGAAGAAGACGAAGACAGGCGCGTGGTCAACCGATGCGAGCGTCTTGGAGGAGATCCAAGGGGAGCATCCACTTGTTGGCATCGCGCTTGAGTGGCGCACCGTCTCCAAGTTGCAGAGCACCTACGTTGAGGCGCTCCCGAAGCTGGTTGAGGCGGATGGCCGCATCCACACCACATTCCAACAGGCGATCGCTGCAACGGGACGCCTCAGCAGCGTTGAGCCGAACCTTCAAAACATCCCGATCCGCTCAGAACTGGGTCGAAAGATTCGGCACGCTTTCATCGCGGAGAAGGGGAACAGGCTCGTTGCCGCCGACTACAGCCAGATTGAGCTGCGCATCCTCGCGCATGTGACGCGGGATCCCCACCTGATTGAGGCGTTTGCAGCGGGGGAAGATATTCATCGCGCCACCGCCTCGCGCGTGCTTGGCAAGCCACAAGAGGAGGTGAACGACGACGAGCGTGCGATGGCGAAGATGGTCAACTTCGGTATCGCCTACGGGATGGGCGACTTTGGGCTTGCGACCCGTGCAGGGATCTCTCGCGAAGCAGCGAAGGTATTTATTGCCGGATACTTTGAGCGCTACCCAGGGATCAAGCACTATATCGACACGATCAAGGAGGAGGCACGCGCGAATGGCGCCGTGACGACACAGCTCGGTCGTCGCCGTCCGATCCCAGAGCTGCGCGCCGCAAACCCAGCACTTCGTGCAGCAGGGGAGCGTGCTGCAATCAATCATCCGATTCAGGGGACGGCGGCCGACATCATCAAGATCGCCATGATCCGCCTTACGCCGCGACTTGCCGCGGCCGGCTTGAAATCACGCCTCATCCTCCAGGTGCACGACGAACTCCTCCTCGAAGCGCCAGAGAGCGAAGTTGCACAACTCATCCCGCTGCTGATCGAGACGATGGAGGGGGCACTCGCACTCGACGTCCCACTCACCGTGGAGGCGAAGACAGGGCTCCGGTGGGACGAGATGCAACGTTGGAGCGGGCGTGCCTGAACTCCCAGAAGTTGAGACGGTTGCGCGTGACCTTGCGAAGATGGTCGCAGGTGCGAGAGTCAACGCGGGACGAATCATTCGCGCGGCGAATCTCAGCACGCCAGATCCAACCACCTTCTCGCGTGCGATCGCTGGTCGACGCATTGAAGGGGTGCGACGCAGGGCGAAGTGGATCCTGGTCGATCTGGAAGGGGGACTCATCCTGATGGTGCACCTGCGCATGACCGGTCAACTCTTGGTGCTTCCTCGTGCTGCAGCAATCGATCCGTACATTCGGGCGATCTTGACGCTCGCTGATGGGCGTGAAATCCGCTTCCGTGACGTCCGCGCCTTCGGTCGACTCGCCCTTGTTGCGCGCCGAGATGATGGCGCCCCCGCCGCTTCGCTCGATCCCGCCGATGACGCAGCGCTAAGCGACCACGGACCTGAGCCACTGGAGGTGACCTTCACCGTCGCCGCCTTCAAGGCGATGCTTGCGCCGCGACGCGGACGGCTGAAGAGCCTCCTCCTTGATCAGCGCTTCCTTGCCGGTCTCGGCAACATCTATGTTGATGAGGCGCTCTGGCGTGCGCAGCTTCATCCGCTCGCCGTTGCGGCGGCGCTGCGCCCAGCAGAGGTTGCGCTGCTCCATGCCGCAATCGTGGGCGTGCTGAGTGAGGCCGTAGCGGCACGCGGCTCATCCATTGATGACTACACGGGACCAGATGGGGACGGGAGCATGCAAGAGCGACTCGCCGTCTATCAGCGTGGTGGCGAACCGTGCCTTCGCTGTGCTCGTCCGATTCGT
>QWRJ01000001.1:91843-109850 GCA_003670475.1 Candidatus Limnocylindrus primus
GATTCGTCGTGCGACGCTTGGCGGTCGCGGGACGCACTACTGCCCACACTGCCAACCGCTCCCTCGCGGCCGGAGGGCGGCCGGTTCCGCCGCAACGATGCGCGGAGGCGCACTTGAACGGAGGGGACCGCGCTGGAGTGAGGGGCTGCAGGCGGCAACGGTTGGTGCAACGTCGGCCGAACGCGCCGCAGCCCGTCGACGCGCGGTACGGAGTGGCACGAGCGTATGAGTCTGCTCACGCTGACCAGCATCGGCCGCGAGATCGGCGCCGTCACGATTCTGAGCGACGTGAGCGTCAGCGTTGCCGCTGGCGAGCGAATCGGACTTGTTGGCCCGAACGGCGCAGGGAAGACCACACTGCTGCGGATGATGGTCGGCCGAGAGGAGCCGGATGGCGGCAAGGTGGAACACGCGCGCGGCGTTCGGATTGAGGTGCTCGCGCAGGAGTCGTCACATGATCCGAAACTGCTCGAGGCGGCAACGCTCACCGAGGCGGTGCGCGGCGGGGCGGAGGAGATCACTCGGATTGCAGCTGAACTGCACGCTGCAGAGATTGGCGGTGGTGCGGCAAGCCCAGAGTATGCGGCGGCTCGACAGCGATTCGATGCGCTTGAGGGTTACACGATTGATGATCGCGTCGCCGCCGCACTGCGTGGCCTCGGCTTCCCAACTGCGCGCCACAGTGAGTCGCCGAAGCTCCTCTCTGGTGGTGAGCAGACGCGCGTCGCCCTTGCGCGACTGGTGATCGCAGATCCAGACCTTCTCTTGCTCGACGAGCCAACGAACCACCTAGACGTGGAGGCGATCGAGTGGCTTGAAGGTGCGCTTCGCGCACGGAGAGGGGCGCTCGTCGTAGCGAGCCACGACCGTGCCTTCCTTGATACGGTCGTCGATCGGGTCTGGGAGGTGCGGAATCACACAGTCACACGATTCCGTGGGAACTACTCGGCGTACTCCCAGCAACGGGAGGCGAAGGAGGAAGACGCTGATCGAGATGCTGAGCGAAGGACGAAAGAGATCGCCCGTGAAAAGGAGCTTATTCAGACGTATCGGAGTCACCGGAAGTACGGAAAGATGCACGAGCATGAGGCGCGCCTCGCGGCGATTGAGCCGGTGGTCGCGCCGAAGCGTCGCGCAGCACTGGCGATCTCCGCCGCTGGTGCTGGTCGCGGACCAGCTGAGCCGGTGCGTCTGGTTGAGGCGGTTGTCGGGTACCGAGAGCCGGCGCCGCGCACAATCGCCACGGCGCGCAGTATTGCGCTGCATCGCGGAGAGCGCATTGGGATCGTGGGGCCGAATGGCGCTGGAAAGACGACGCTCCTCAAGAGCATCGCTGGGATCCTCCCGCCGCTTAGTGGAGAGATTCAGGTTGCGGCTGGTGTCGTCCCTGGCTATCTCGCACAGGTTCGTGCGGCAGGGTTACACGGGACGACGGTGATTGAGGCGCTGCGTGCAGCGGTGCCAGTTGAACTCGGCGAGGCGCGCGCGCACCTTGCGCGCTTCCTCTTCCGTGGCAGTGATGTTGATAAGCAGGTCGCCGTCTTATCCGGTGGCGAACGGAGTCGACTTGAGTTGGCGATCCTTGGGCTCCTCCCATCAAACCTGCTCCTCCTTGACGAGCCGACAAACCATCTTGATGTTGACGCCTGCGAATCCCTTGAGCGCTTCCTCTTAGATGGTGAGCGCACGGTGCTGCTGGTGAGTCACGACCGGCGACTTCTTGAGCGCATCTGTACGGAGCTTTGGATCGTGAGCGATGGGCGAGTGGTTCGGTTTGATGGCGGGTGGCGTGCTTGGCGCACCGCTGTTGCAAACGGCTGGACCGCCGCTGCTGCAGATGATGTTGCGACCACGGGACGCTCTGCTGCCAGGACGCCGAAGCTGGCCACAGAGACGCCTGCGGTGGTGAAGCCTGCCGTGAAGAAGGCTGGTGCAGTGGCGCCAGCAGCGCCAGTGGCGAAGTTGAGCAAGGAGCAGGCGCGCCGACGTCGTGCAGCCGTTGAGGCGGACCTTGAGCGCTACGGCCTGAAGAAGTCTCAGCTGGAACTCGCACTCCTCGATCCACAGGTGCTCGCCTCATACACTGATCTTGCGCGCGTCAGTAGCGAACTTGCCGATGTTGCCGCCGCACTGCTGGCAGCGGAAGAGGCGTGGCTCGAACTTGAAGGGGAGGGCGTCAAGTGAAGGTGATCGGCATCGCAGGAGCGATTGGAGTTGGGAAGAGCAGTGTCGCCCGCGCGCTCGTGAGCGACGCGGGGCTCGGACGTGACTTTGGTGGTGCTGTGCACTACTTCAACGCGGATGACGCCTTGCGAAGTGCCCGCAACCAGGCGGGTCCGCTCCAGGATGCAATTCTCAAACTTCTGCCAGCCGCAGAGGGTCCTGACGGGAGCCTTGACCAAGTTGCGCTTGCGAGCGCTGCATTTAGCGATCCCGCGCTACTGAAGCAACTTGAGCTGCTGCAGTGGCCGGTTGCGCGAGCGGCGATGCACGTAGCGCGCGAGGAGGCGGTGGCGGGCGGCGCATCACTCCTCCTCGTTGAGGCGATCGCGCTCCTCAGCTCAGGACTCGCAGAGGAGCTCGATGGCTATCTGGTACTCACACTGCCGACATCCGAGCGCCGCGAGCGCGCTGTTGGCCGTGGCATGAGCGGTGCGGCATTTGAAGAACGTGACGCCGCCCAACACGGGCTGACCGAAGCGCTTCTCGCCGCAGGGGGCGTGGAGGTAAGCGCACGCGGCTCCGTTCAGGAGGTCGCCGCCGCGGCGGGTCGGGCGCTCCGCCTTCTATGCTCAACGGATGAACCGCACCCCGATCGAGCCATCTGACCACACCCCCGCACTTGGTGCGGCCTTCAAGCTGCACTCCGACTTCCAGCCGACTGGCGATCAGCCAAAGGCGATCGTTGAACTCGTAGACGGCGTCCAGAAGGGACTACATCATCAGGTTCTCCTCGGCGCAACTGGGACGGGGAAGACCTTCACGATCGCCAACGTCATCCAGCAGGTACAGCGACCGACGCTCGTCCTCGCACACAACAAGACGCTTGCGGCGCAGCTTTATGCCGAGTTAAAGGAGTTCTTCCCAGAGAACGCGGTTGAGTACTTTGTCTCCTACTTCGACTACTACCAGCCAGAGGCGTATCTTCCGCGCTCTGACACCTACATCGAGAAGGACTCCAGCCGCAACGACGAGATTGATCAGTTGCGACACGCGGCGACGAAGGCGCTCTTCGAGCGACGGGATACGATCATCGTCGCCTCGGTCAGCTGTATCTACGGCCTTGGCGCACCGGTGGACTACGGCGCAACGATCTTGCGCGTACGCAAGGCGGGAAAGTACCGCCGCGATGCGATCCTGCGCCACCTCGTTGACCTTCAATACCAGCGCAACGACGCCACACTCGGTCGCGCCAAGTTCCGTGTCCGAGGGGACACGATCGAGGTACAGCCTGCCGGCGAGGAGACCATCCTTCGGGTGGAGTTCTTCGGCGACGAGGTGGAGCGCATCTCTGAGGTTGATCCGCTGACGGGTGAGATCTTGGCCGAACGGAACGAGATGGTGATCTATCCGGCAACCCACTATGTGACGCCAACTGAGAAGCTTGCCGAAGCGACGCGCGACATTGAGAAGGAGATGGAGTCACGCTGCGGTGAACTTGAGGCCTCCGGGAAGATCCTCGAGGCGGCACGGCTGCGGCAGCGCACCACCTTCGACTTGGAGATGATGCGTGAGGTTGGCTACTGCTCTGGCATTGAGAATTATTCGCGCCACCTCTCGCGTCGTGAGCCAGGGTCGCGCCCATGGACGCTGCTCGACTACTTCCCCGCGGATTGGCTCCTCGTGGTTGACGAGAGCCACATGAGCATCCCGCAGGTGGTGGGGATGTATAAGAACGACCGATCGCGGAAGGAGATCCTTGTTGATTTCGGCTTCCGACTACCGAGCGCCCTTGATAATCGTCCGCTCACCTTTGAAGAGTTTGAGGCGAGCGTGCGACAGGTGATCTATGTCTCCGCGACGCCAGGGAACTACGAGATGACGAAGAAGGACCGCGTCGTTGAGCAGCTCATCCGACCGACCGGTGTGGTGGATCCGAAGATCACGGTGATCCCGACAACGGGGCAGATTGACGATCTGATGGCTCGTGTCCAGGAGCGCATCAAGCGACGTGAGCGTGTGATCATCACAACCCTGACGAAGCGGATGGCGGAGGAGCTCGCCTCGTACCTCGAGGAGGCGGGGATTCGTGTCCGCTACCTCCACAGCGAAATTGACACACTCGAGCGGATCGAGATCCTGCGCGACCTCCGTCTCGGCGTCTTTGACGTGATCGTGGGGATCAACCTGCTGCGCGAGGGAATCGACCTCCCAGAGGTGACGCTCGTCGCAATCCTTGATGCGGATAAGGAAGGCTTCCTTCGCAGCGCGTGGGCGCTCATCCAGACGGTTGGTCGCGCCGCACGAAACACTGGTGGTGAGGTGATCTTCTACGCCGACAAGATGACCGAGTCGATGCGTGTGGCGATCTCCGAGACGGATCGCCGCCGCGGAATCCAGGAGCGCTGGAACGTGAAGCACGGGATCACGGCGACCACGATCAGTAAACCGATTCGCGACCTGAATGATCGTCTCCGGAGCGTTGCCGAGAAGGCCGACTCCTATGCTGGCGGCAAGGGTGGCGCGCTGAGTGAGATCGGCCGGAGCGAGATTGAGAAGATGGTGAAGCAGCTTGAGGCGCAGATGCGCATCGCCGCCAAGGCGTTGGAGTTTGAGCGTGCCGCATCAATTCGTGACGAGCTGCGCAGCCTGCGCAGTGGTGTTCTTGAAGAGGATGCGGCGGCGAAGATCGGTCGTCTAGCAGAGCGCGCGGCGAGTGCCGCTGCAGAGCCGCGTGGTCGCGATCTGATGCCGCGTCGCGTGGCGAGCGGCGCTTCGCGCACGATCCTTGCCCCAGAGCTCGACACCGCCGCCGATTGGCTCCCTGGACTTCGCGACGAGCATGAGGAGTCTGATGAGGTTGCATCGACTCCTGAGACGCCAAGTGGCACTGATTCGGTACTCTCACGGCGACGCACGTGGGATCCAAGCGTGACCCCGAACGTGATCAAGCGTCGTGGCGAGCGTCCGCGTAGGAGGGGCTGAGATGGTGCAAGAGAAGATCGTCATTCGGGGGGCGCGTGAACACAACCTGAAGGGGATCGATCTTGAGATCCCGCGCGATCGGCTCGTGGTTGTCACTGGCATCTCAGGCTCCGGCAAATCAAGCCTCGCCTTCGACACCATCTACGCCGAAGGGCAGCGCCGCTATGTTGAGAGTCTCTCCGCATACGCACGCCAGTTCCTCGGACAGATGGAGAAGCCCGACGTTGACCTGATTGACGGTCTCTCACCCGCAATCTCAATTGACCAGAAGGGTTCGTCGCGTAATCCACGCTCCACTGTGGGAACGATCACCGAGATCTGGGACCACCTACGACTCCTCTACGCGCGTGCTGGCACGCCGCACTGTCCGAAGTGTGATCGTCCGATCAGTCGCGTCTCACTTGACCATATCGTTGACGAGATTTTGCAGCTCCCTGATGGGACGCGCCTTCTCGTCCTCGGCCCCGTGCTTCGCGACCGGAAGGGTGAGGGGGAGACCTTCTTCCACGCCGCGCGGAAGGCGGGCTTCAGTCGCGTGCGCGTGAACGGGACGCTCTACGACCTTGATGACGCGCCGAAGCTCGACAAGAAGAAGCGGCACAGCATTGAGGTGGTGGTTGATCGTTTTGTCGTGCGCCGACCGGTCGACGAGAAGGGGAAGCCGCTCCCACCAGAGGATCGCAGCCGGCTCTCCGATTCAGTGGAGACGGCACTAAAGCTTGGTGAGGGGCTTGTCGTCATCTCCTCCGCCGCAGCGGAGGGATCGAAGCCAACCTTTGAGGAGCGACTCTTCAGCGAGAAGCTCGGCTGTCCATACGACGGCACCGTGATGGATGACCTTGAGCCGCGCTCTTTCAGCTTCAACTCGCCGCACGGCGCCTGCCCAGAGTGCACTGGCCTCGGCTTCCGACTTGAGGTTGATGCTGAGCGCGTGATCGATCCAGAGAAGTCGGTCCTTGAGGGTGGACTCGTTCCGTGGTCGCGCTCGCCAGAGGGGAGCTGGTACCTGAAGGTGGTGACCGCCGCGATGAAGGCGAAGAAGTGGAACCCGAAGACGCCGATCGGTGAACTCCCCGCTGCGGCACAGGAGTATCTCCTCAACGCCGAGCGCGAGGATCGCTTCACCGTCACCTATGAGAACGCCAGCTATCGCAACACCTACAAGGCGGCATTTGAGGGAATCATCGCGAACCTTGAGCGCCGCCACCGCGAGACGGACTCCGAGCTGGTACGCGTGGAGATTGAGCGCTACATGGTCAGCCGACCCTGCCCGGAGTGCAAGGGGCGTCGCCTTAAGCCTGAGATGCTGGCCGTGCGCGTTGCCGAGAAGAACATCGCCGAGGTTGCAGCGATGCCGATCGGCGAGCTCACCACCTGGATCAACGCGCTGACGCCACTCCTCGGCGAGCGCGAGCGAACGATCGCCAAGGCGATCGTCAAAGAGATCGCCGAGCGCGCAGGCTTCTTAGTGGATGTTGGGCTCGACTACCTCACCGTTGATCGCACCGCCACGACGCTCTCTGGCGGTGAGGCACAGCGCATCCGCCTCGCCACACAGATTGGATCACGACTTGTCGGGGTGCTCTACATCCTCGACGAGCCATCAATCGGGTTGCACCAGCGCGACAACGCGCGCTTGATCACCACGCTGCTGCGACTCCGCGACCTTGGGAACACCGTGCTGGTTGTTGAGCACGACGAAGAGACGATTCGCACCGCTGACTGGATTGTTGACATCGGTCCAGGCGCGGGCGAGCTCGGCGGGAAGGTCGTCGTGAACGGCACGCTGAAGGCGTTAACCGACTCAAAGGACTCCATTACGGGCGCATTCATCCGTGGCGATCGCGCCGTGAAGATTCCGACAACGCGACGGAAGGGGAGTGGGAAGAGCATCGTTGTTAAAGGGGCGCGCGAGCACAACCTGAAGGGGCTCGATGTGGAGTTCCCGCTCGGTCGCTTCATTGCCGTCACTGGGGTCTCTGGGAGCGGAAAGAGCACGCTCGTAACCGACATCTTGCAGAAGGCGATCGCCCGCAAGCTGCACGGGACCAAAGAGCGACCAGGCGCACATGATCGTGTCACTGGTCTTGATCAGATCGATAAGGCGATCGAGATCGACCAGAGTCCAATCGGCCGCACGCCACGATCCAACCCAGCCACGTATGTGGGACTCTTCACGCCGATTCGCGAACTCTTCGCCGCCACGCAAGAGGCGCGACTTCGTGGCTACTCTGCTGGCCGCTTCTCCTTTAACGTCAAAGGTGGACGCTGCGAAACCTGCGCGGGTGACGGCATCCTGCAGATTGAGATGCAGTTCCTCCCAGATGTCTATGTCCCATGCGAAACCTGCCGCGGGAAGCGCTACAACCGTGAGGCGCTCGATGTCACATGGAAGGGGATGACGATCGCCGATGTGCTTGAGTTGCAGGTTGAAGACGCACTGGAGCGTTTCGATGCGATCCCTGCCATCCGTAATCGCCTCAAGACGCTGTGCGAAGTCGGCCTCGGCTATCTGCGGCTCGGTCAGCCCGCAACGACGCTCTCTGGTGGTGAGGCGCAGCGCATTAAGCTCGCGACCGAACTTGCACGCCGCTCAACGGGTCGCACCGCGTACATCCTTGATGAGCCGACCACCGGCCTGCACTTCGCCGATGTGGAGCGCCTCCTTGAGGTGCTGCACCGACTCGTGGATGGCGGGAACAGTGTCATCGTCATTGAGCACAACCTTGACGTGATCAAGACCGCCGACTGGGTGATTGACCTTGGGCCAGATGGTGGTGATCGCGGTGGTGAACTGATCGCCGAGGGGACGCCAGAGCAGGTGGCGAAGGTGAAGGCGAGCCACACCGGGCGCTACCTTGCGCTTGCGCTGCGCGGTGAGCCGATCCGGTCGTTGGAGTAAACATGGCGGAGGCTGAGCTCCCACGACACGCCGACGAGCAACTCGATCAGGCGGGACTCCACGCTGCACTCCTCGTTGAGCAGGCGATGAGCGCGCTCCCAACGGAGCCGCTTCGCACCCGGTTCGCTCCGCTGGCACGTCATGCGGCGCAGCTTCGCGATGCGAGCGGTGAGACGCTCCGAAAGAGCGTCGTCGCCACCCGCGCCGCACTCGGCCCAGGGGACGGGCTCGCCGACTACGTTGAGTCTCACCTCGCCGTTGCACTCCGCGAGGCGCTCGATGATGTGTTGCGCATCCTGAACCGACGCGCCGCTAACCGCGCACGACCTCCGCGTCGCGCGGATGCCTAAGACGCGATGATCCCCGAGGCGATTTCCGCCGCGCTGCAGGTGCTCCCTGACGCCCCAGGCGTCTACCTCTTCTCGGATGTGGAGGGGAAGATCATCTACGTCGGAAAGGCCTCACGCCTCACACAGCGCGTCCGAAGCTACTGGCATTCCAACACAACGCCCGGTGCGCATCGTATTCGCGATGTGATTGATCAGGTCGCATCGCTTGAGTGGACGGTCACCGACTCAGTGAAGGAGGCGCTCCTCCTTGAGGCAACACTCATCCGGAAGCACCTGCCGCGCTACAACGTCCGCCTGCGTGATGATCGGAGCTACCCGTACATTCGCGTCACTGCTGGGCCATACCCTCGCGTTGAGCGCACGCGCCGTCTGGTGCGCGATGGATCGCGATACTTCGGGCCGTACACAGGTCCAAGCTCCGTTGACACAGCAATGGAGGCGGCACGGCGTCTCTTCCAGTTTCGCACCTGTGTCATTCCGATCGCTGAAGAACAGCAGGCACTGCAACGACCCTGCCTCCTCTTCCACCTCAAGCGCTGTCAGGGGCCCTGCCTCGGCAACGTTCCTGTTGCGGAGTACGGCGCAGAGATCAAAGGGCTTGAACTCTTTCTCGGCGGGCGCTCGCGCGGCGCGGTGAAGGTGCTGCGCGAACGAATGGAGCACGCCAGCGAAACCGAGGCGTACGAGGATGCGGCGCGGTTACGCGATGCGATCACGTCACTTGAGCGTGACGCTGAGGCGCAGCGCGTCCCTCCCGCAGGACGACCCGATGAGGATCTTCTCGGCATTGCGCGACACGGTGATCGCGCTGCAATCGCCTGCTTCCAGATCCGTGACGCGACGCTTGTTGGCCGTGATGTGCACCGGCTTGACGCAAAAGGGGTGAGCGATGAAGAGCTACTCGCATCGTTCATGAGCCAGTACTACGCGCGTGCAGGGGAGATCCCTCCATCAATTGCGACGGCGCTTCCTATTGGTGATCCTGAGATGGAAGACTTTTTGGCGGCACGGCGAGAAGGGAGCGTTCAACTTCGTGTTCCACTGCGTGGTGACCGTGTGCGCATCCTTCGCCTGGCTGAACGGAATGCGCTGGAGGGGCTCATCCGCAGCGAGGCGGAAGATGATGCCGACCGCGAGCGCGCTGAGGCGGCGCTCTCCGCACTCTCCGTTGCCCTGAACCTTCCGAGTGTGCCGACGCGCATTGAGTGCACTGACGTCTCAACGATTCAGGGTTCTTTTACCGTCGCCTCGCTCACCGTTGCGATGGATGGTCGCCTTGCGCCGAAGGAGTACCGTCGCTTCAAGATCAAAGGGGTGCAGGGCCAAGATGACTTTGCTGCGCATACGGAAGCGCTGACGCGACGTTTCGCTCGGAGTGCTGGAACGTCTGGTGAGAAGGCGGGTGAGGCCGAGGCGCGTGCTTGGGCGTTACCCGATCTGCTGGTCATCGACGGTGGCCGCGGTCAAGTCTCAGCGGCTGCAGCGGTACTTGAGGCGGCGGGTCTCAACATTCCGTTGATTGGCCTTGCGAAAGAGCGAGAAGAGATCTGGCCGAGCGGAGCCACCACACCACTCCTGCTCCCTGCAACTGATCCTGGGCTGCGGCTGTTGCAGCGACTTCGTGACGAAGCGCACCGCTTTGCGATCGGTTATCACCGCACCCTGAGGAGTCGCGCGGCGACGGAGAGCCGGCTCGACAGCATCCCTGGCCTTGGCGCTGCGCGGAGGAAGGCGCTACTGCGACAGTTCGGCTCCGTCGCAGGGGTTGCTGCGGCAAGCCCCGAAGAGCTCGCCGCCGTCCCTGGGGTGGGGGAGCGCCTCGCCGCCGCCATCAGTGCTGCGCTCGCCGCCGACAGACGCTGACGACCGACGCTGATCGGCACCCCTGCTAGGATTCCTCAAATGCGGAAGTACACGCCTTACATGATCCTCGCCATCGGGCTCCTCGCTCTCGCGATCGACCTCCTCCCAAACCTGAAGCTCCCAGATAGCCGAGCAACAGATGGGACCCGACCGATTGAGACGAAGCTCGGCCTTGACCTTCGCGGCGGCCTCCGTGTGGAGTATCAGGTCCAGCCAGTAGACGGCGTGATCGCCACCGCGGCAGACGTTGCAACCATTCGCGACATCATTGAGCGTCGCGTTAACTCCACTGGTGTCGCTGAGCCGCTGGTTCAGACCCAGGGGAGCGACCGCATCATTGTTGAGCTTCCAGGCGTCAGCGACCCCGATGCAATCCGCGCCCTCCTCGGCACCACGGGGCGGCTTGACTTCATTCCGCTCCCCGCGGAGACCTACGGGTCGATCAATGTTGCGACGGGAGAGCCAACAGAAGGCGTGAAGCCAGTCCCAGGCCAGGGGGCGCTGCTTGATGACCCAACGCTGAAGCCGCTCTTCTCTGGTGACCAGATCTCCACCTCGAGCGTTTCAACAGACGACACGGGTCAGCGCGTCGTCTCCTTTAGCTTGAAGTCTGAAGGGGCCGACCTCTTCTCAACCTATACGAGCGAGAACATTGGCTCGTACTTCGCGATCGCCCTAGACGGCACGATCGTCTCAGCTCCGTACATCCAGAGTGCGATCACGGGCGGCGAGGGGCAGATCAGTGGTGGTTCGGGTGGCGGCTTTGCGCTCGAAGAGGCGACAAGCCTCGTCACCATTCTTAAGTTTGGTTCGCTCCCATTCCCGATCGCTGAGATTGGCGTGACGGAGGTGAAGGCAACACTTGGTGCCGCCTTCCTCGGTCAGGCGCTCTTCGCGGGCGCGGTGGGTATTCTGCTCGTCTTCCTCTTCATGATCATGCACTACCGACTCGCAGGCCTTGTTGCGAGCGGGGCACTGATCTTCTACATGCTGATCGTCCTCGCCCTCTTCCGCCTCATCCCTGTCACCCTGACGCTTGCCGGCATTGCCGGGTTCGTCCTCTCGATTGGTATGGCGGTTGACGCCAACATCCTGATCTTTGAACGGACGAAAGAGGAGTTGCGTATTGGGAAGGGGATTATCCCTGCAGTCGAAGCTGGTTTCAGCCGTGCCTGGAACTCCATCCTTGACTCCAACGTCTCAAGCTTGATCACGGCGTTCATCCTCTTCTACTTCGGATCGTCAACGATCAAGGGATTTGCGCTTGTACTGATCATCGGTGTGCTCTGCTCCATGTTCACGGCGATCAGCCTCACACGCGTGATGTTGCGCGCCGTGATCCATCAGCCTCGCTTCTCATCGCCATATCTTTACGGCGTTGGGCGAGGGGATCTTGATTCAGAGGCAGCTGCGTTGAAGCCTGCTGGCGCACAACATGAATAAGATCATTGCGCGCAAGCGCTGGTTCTTCCTCTTCTCGCTCCTTGTCACCATTCCGGGCCTCTTCTTCATCATCGCAACGCCACTCTCTGGTGGGGCTATCGGGCTGAAGTTCTCAGTTGACTACACGGGCGGCACCGTCTGGGAGTTCAAGTTGGAGCAGCCAGCTGATGCGCTCGTGGTTCGCGACGTGGTCGCAGCCGCCGGTCATCCTGAGGTGCAGGTAACGGAGGCTGGCTCTGGCTTCCTCATCATGCGAACGAAGCCGCTCGACTTGCAGTCGGGGAGCGAGAGTGATCCGTCGCAACCAGCCGGTGCTGAGCTCGCCGCTATCCGCGCGGCGATTGAGAGCGAGGTCGGACCAATTGCAGAGGCCGGCTCACTCTCCACAGTTGGACCAGTCATCAGCCAGGATCTAACCCAGCAAGCGATCCTCTTGATCGCATTGGGGTCGATCGGGATCGTGCTCTGGATGACGTATCGCTTCAGAAACCTTCGATTTGGACTTGCCGCGTTGGTCGCCCTCCTCCACGACGTCATCGTGACGGTCGGCTTCTTCGCTGTCGCGGGAACACTCTTCGGGGTAGAGATCGATGCTCTCTTCATCACTGCGATGCTCACGATCATCGGCTTCTCGGTGCACGATACGATCGTTGTCTTCGACAGGGTGCGCGAGAACCTCGCGCGCTACGCGGGTGCTCCGTTTGCCGACATTGTCAATCACTCCATCGTGCAGACCCTCGGGCGATCGTTCAACACCACCGCCACCGTACTGATCACCCTTCTGTCGCTTCTCGTCTTCGCAGGCGGTTCGATCCGAACCTTCGTCCTCGCCCTCTTCGTCGGAATCCTCTCTGGGACCTACTCCTCAATCTTCAACGCCAGTCCTCTGCTGGTCTGGTGGGACGAGCGCGTGACGGCGCGGAAGAGTTCGCCGAGCGCGCGTCGTACCGCGTAGCGTGCCGTTGGGTGCGCGGTGAGCCCCGCACGCTCTGAGACCCCGCTGAAGGCTCAGCGCAGCTGGCGCCTTGAGCAGGTTGAAGCGTCTCGCGCTGCCTCGCTGGAAGAAACACTGATCTCCGTACAGGTACGTGACGATCTTCGCCCCTCACTCGCAGCACTGCTGACGCAGCGTGATCTCCACGATCCAGATGTCGTACGACGATTCCTTGATCCGCGTGATCGAACGCTCCACGCCCCCGAGCTCCTCCCTGATGCGGCGGGTCTGATTGCGCGTCTCCGAGCGGCTGGGGCGGATGGTGAACCGGTCCTTATCGTTGGCGACTTTGATGCGGACGGACTGACTGGCGCGGCGATCATTATTCGGGCGCTTCGTGCGATTGGTGCCGTTGCTGAGGGGTTCATCCCGAATCGCGACACAGACGGGCACGGCATCCCTGAGGGGGCGCTCGACGCGGCGATAGAGGACGGCGTTGAACTGCTGCTTGCCGTTGACTGCGGCACTGCGGATACGGAGCGTGTCGCGCAGGCACTTGAGGCGGGGATCCTTGTTGGGATCATTGACCACCACGCCGTTCCTGAAGCGCCCGCGAAGGCGGCCTGGCTGGTGAACCCAAATCGGCCAGATGCGAGTTATCCATTCCCAAACCTTGCGGGGAGCGGTCTCGCCTTCAAGATCGCCCAGGGGATTCTTGCCGACCACCCAGATCGACGTGAGATCCTTGGCGAGCTCTCCGTCCTTGCAATGATCGGTGGCGTTGCTGACATGGTCCCCGTTGCCGATGAGTTCCGTGTGATCGTGCGCTCAGCGCTCAAAGTGATGAACGGCCTTGGACGGATGCCAGTTGGGATTCGCGCGCTCTTGAAGAGTGCGGGCGTAGAGGGGCCACACCGTGTTGAAGTGGTCGGCTTCACCCTGGCACCGCGGATTAATGCGGCGGGACGGATCGGCGATGCGCGACCAGCTCTTGATCTCCTTACGACAGACGATGAGGTTGAGGCGGCTGAGCTCGCGGCAACGCTTGAGGCACTCAACCACGAGCGCCGCGACCTCTCACGTGAGGCGATTGAGGCGGCGCGCAGCACGCTCGGTGCTGATGGACTCGCCGCACCAGATTCAACACGCGCACTCGTTGCTGAAGGACTGGTTGCCGTGCGCGGCGAGTGGTCACCCGGCGTCCTCGGTCTTGTTGCCGGCCGACTCGCTGAGGAGTTTGCCCGACCAGCGCTTGTTGGGAGCGTTGCCTTAGACGCTGCTGATGAGACGCTGGTGCGCTGCTCAATTCGCGCGCCGCGCGGCTTCTCCGTTGCATCAGCGCTGCGCGCGATTGACGACCAACTCATCCGTCACGGTGGTCATGACGGGGCGGGCGGCTGCACCTTCCCGCTCTCGCGATGGGCGAGCGTCGCCACGGGACTCGCAACCCAGTTCGCAGCCCAGAGGGGCCAACAAGCGCCGCTCCTCTCCGTTGACCTTGAGCCGACCGTGGGGGCTCGCTCACTCGCCTCCCTTGCAGCGCTCGCGGATTACCTTGCCCCAACCGGCATTGGGAACCCTGATCCGCTCTTCCTCTTCCGCTCAGTGGCACTTGAGCAGGTTCGCCTCGTTGGTGATGGGCGTCATGCACGTCTGACCTTGAACATTGATGGGAGCCGAACGGAGGCGATCGCATTCGGTCGCGCAGACGCAGACGGCCACGAAGGGGGTAGCGTTGACCTTGTCGCACGCATCGTGCAGCGAACCTATCGTGGGGCCGCGAAGACGGAGCTGCACGTGGTGGACCTTCAGAGCGCAGAGGAGAGGGGATGAGCGGCAACAGATCACTTCGCCCAAAGCCACGCCTGCAAAGCGACCGCACCGCCCCATCGCGCCCTTTCCACGGACTACGACCACCAACTGCGGCGGGTACTAAGGGGCCAGGCTGGTTCGGCCTTGGCCCCAAGGCTGCGCCAGCGTTTGCCCTCGCACTCCTCCTCGTTGCAGCGCTCGGCACGTGGCAGCTCGCCTCACTCTCGTCTGGCTCAAGCGCAACTCCAGGGGCTGACGGAGCCGAGGTGGCGGACGGGGTTGCGATTGACGGGACGATCACCTTCGCGCGTGACGGAGCGCTCTGGTCGCTGAGCGGCTCCACACTGACGCAACTCACAGTGAGCACTTCGGATGGTGAGCCGGCGTGGAGTCCTGACGGCACCTGGCTCTACTTTGTTCGTCAGCGCAACGAGGTCGGTGGTCGGCTCAACGCCGCGGGGGGCATCACGCCGTACCGTCTCAGGGTGCCAACCCTGATGCGGATCGGCGCACGCGGTGACGGCGAGGAGGAGATTCTTGATGGGCTCCTCGAAGACCCAAATCCGAAACTCAACTTCTCATCGTTCATCTTTGATCCGGCGATCGGAGCAGATGGCCGAATCGCGCTGGCAACGGATTACAAGGGTCCATCACTTCTCGGTGGTGACGTGATTATTCGCCTCCTGCAAGAGGGCGGCCGGATGGTCACACCAGATCTTCCGGACGAGGCGCCATTCGGACACCAGGATCCAGCGTGGAGTTCCGACGGTTCTGGAATTTACTACGTGCAAAACGGTTCCGCGCAGGGGGAGTCTGCCTCACGAATCATCTATTTTGATTTCGCCGCGGATAGCGTGGTGCGCTTTGGCGCGAGCGGCTTTATTGAGCCCGCAGTGAGCCCAGATGGCCGCTGGATAGCGGCAACGCGCATTGATAAGAAGAAGGGGAGCGACGTGGTGATCATGAGCGCGGCGACCGGCGAGGTGCTTCTGGAGGTGACCCGAACCGGTCGCTCGTGGTCGCCAGCCTGGTCTCCCGATGGAGGTTCGCTCATCTTCTTGGCGGCGAGTGGGAGTCAGGCATCGCTGCAGCAGGTGGTGATCACCTCGCCGGTTTCAGGACCACCAACGGTCATCTCTAGCCTGCAGCTACTTCGCGACCTTGTGGACGCAGGTGTTCGGCCTGCATGGGGGAGACTGCGCAGCGATTTGCAGGGAGGCGCAACTCCATGAGTCGCTACCTTGAACTCCTTGCCGCATCATCGCAACGCGTTGGCAGCAGCCTCTGCGTTGGAATTGATCCTGATCCTGCCCACCTCTCGCCAGAGCACGCAGCATCTGTTGCTGGGCTACGTGCATGGGTGCGTCTACTCGTTACGGCAACGGCGCAGTATGCCGCCGCATACAAGGTGAACCTCGCCTTCTTTGAGGCGTACGGCGCCGAAGGTGTTGCACTCGCCGAAGAGATTCGGGCGCTTACCCCCGCTGAGACCCCGATCATCATGGATGTGAAGCGGGGTGATATTGGGAATACGGTGAAGGCACAGGCGCGTGCACTCTTTGATGCTCTGGGTGCAGACGCGGTGACAGCGAGTCCATACCTCGGCATTGGGGCACTTGCACCACTCCTTGAGCGCGACGATCGATTCGTCTATCTCCTCTGCCGGACGTCGAACCCAGAGTCGGCGGAGTTGCAAGAGTTGCGCCTTACCGCAACGGGGGATGCGCCAGAAGAGGAGCTCTACCTTCGCGTTGCACGTCTCGCCGCCGCGCGACCGGAGGCGCTGGCGGGGCGGGTCGGCCTCGTTGCTGGCGCTACGGCGGGCGGTGCGTTCATCAAGCTCCGTGAGGTCGCCCCCTCACTTCCGCTCCTCGTACCTGGCGTTGGCGCGCAAGGGGGAGACCTAGCGATGGTGACGCAGCACGGTGGAGCGACTGCAGGGGGCGCCGCGGGTCGGTTCGGCGGCGGCCTACTTGTGAATGTGGGGCGTGGGATCTCGGGAGAGGCGAGCGGCGCTGGGGGGGCGCGCCTCTCTGCTGACGCGCTGGAAGAGGCGATTCACGCACGGGCGGCGGAGTGGGGGAGGCGTCTCGCTATACTCGCCCCATAGGTCGTCCTTCAGGACGTAGCAGCGTAAGGAGTACCGAACATGCCCAACATTGGACCTGGCGAACTGATCCTCATCCTTGCAGTCATCCTCGTTGTCTTCGGTCCTGGGAAGCTCCCAGAGATTGGCGCTGCGGTTGGACGCTCCTTCCGTGAATTCCGGAAGGCGACCTCAGATGCGGGCGACCCACAGGAGAGCCGCCCAGCACGAAAGAGCCCAGCGCGTCGCCCAAAGAGGAAGGGCTGAGTCGCTAAGCGGCGCGGGGAGCGACCCGTATGACGGCGAAGGCACTCGTGCGTGACGCAGATGGTGCGTCAACGACCGCACCACTTGTTGACCATCTCCGTGAACTCCGACGCCGGATCGTCATTTCGCTTCTTGCGGTGGCCGCTGGGGCGGCTACGACCTTCGCGCTCGCAGACGGGCTGATTACGCTGCTCCGTTCTCCACTCGGCGCGGTGAACCTCTACTTTACGGGCGTCGGTGATGCATTTGGCATTCGAATGCAGTTGAGTCTGATCGGTGGGATCGCGCTGGCGATGCCAATTCTCCTCTGGCAGGCGTGGGCCTTCATCAGTCCCGGCTTAACGAAATCAGAGCGTCGGAGCGCGCGACCGTGGCTCCCACTCGCACTCCTCCTCTTCCTCATCGGTGCCGCTGTGGCCTGGAGTGTGCTCCCATTCGCGGTTGGCTTCCTCCTCTCGTTTGCGAGTGCCGACCTTCTCCCAATGATTGCGGCAGATCGATACTTTGGATTCGTAGGTGGCCTCATCCTGATCTTTGCGCTCGCCGCTGAGTATCCGATCCTTCTCGTCTTCCTCTCCCGTGTGGGAATCATCACCTCGGCAAAGTTGCGCACGTGGCGCCGCGGGGCGGTGGTTGCGATCGTGATCTTGAGCACGATCGCAACGCCAGGGACAGATATCGTCAGCCCCTTAATCCTGGCCATTACGCTACTCATCCTGTACGAGTTCTCAATCATTCTGGTGAAGGCGGGCGGGAAGTGAGTCGCGATCGCCGCATCATCCTGCTGACCGGCCTCTCAGGGGCGGGGAAGACCACGGCAACGAAGTCACTCGAAGATATTGGCTTCCGTACGATTGACAACCTCCCATACGAGCTTCTCCCCGCACTTGTTGAGAAGATTGGACAAGACCCTGAGCGCTTCGCGCGCGTCTGTCTTGTCCTTGACGCACGAGACGGGGATCCCAGCCACACCATTGAGTCGGTTCGGAGTGGCGCGGCATCCATTGGCGTGGCGGCGCGAATCATCTTCTTAGATGCGCGGGACGATGTGTTGATTCGCAGGTTTAGCGAAACGCGACACCGTCATCCACTCGGAGGCGCTGTGGACGCTCCGCGCTCAGTCGCCGAGGCGATCGCCGCGGAGCGAGCCCTCCTGAGCGCCACCCGTGAGGCTGCCGATGCGGTGATCGATACGAGCGACCTCA
>QWRJ01000010.1 GCA_003670475.1 Candidatus Limnocylindrus primus
TGCCGCAGTGGCCTCAACGTCGCTCCCATCGGAGATCGCCGCCTGCGCGTGCGCGCCAGCTGCGAGTGCGGCGCCAGCGCGTCGCTCAATGTCCACGTGAATGAGGATGAACCAGGCCTCATCGAGGCCGCCGAGGAAGTGCTGCAGCAGCGCGATGTTGCCGAGCGCGATCGGGCCGCTCGCATCAATGCGGCGCCAGTTCCAGAGCGCGTAGCTCGCATAGGAGAGGATCGGCTCACGTCCGAGTGCTGCGGCGATCTCGTGCCACGGCACCGCGAGTCGTGCTGGGAGTGCGCTCGGTGACTCTGGCTCACCCCAGACGTAGGCCATCCCCAGATAACTGAGCGTCCGCATCGCCGCCTCAAGATCCTCTTCCGTTTCGAGCTGTTCGCTGCGGAACTCGGGGAGCGCCTCAATGATTGAGCGGATCTTTCCCGATGGGATAAGGGCGGGGAGGTCGCGCGCCGTCTGATGCCACTCCGGATTTGTTGCTGGGATTCCAGCGCTCGGATCGGCGATGGGGAGGAAGCCACGTTCCGCTGTAACACCGTAGGCGTGAAGGTCAACGAGGTGGGTCATAAGACGCTCCAATGCTGGGCCGCAGGATGCAGCCGATTGCCGCCATCGTGCGGGTTCGCAGGCGATCTGCGGGGCGCTGTTGCGAGTCCCGTGCGAGGGTGCGGGTCGTCTATGATCGCTCTGCCGTCGGTCGGGCTCCGCGCGACGACGCTTCGTGAACCGCGTCAGGTCCGGAAGGAAGCAGCGCTAAACGGATCGCGGCGGGCGCAGCGGGCCGCTCGGCCGGCGGCACTCAGAGATTGATTAGGTCAACGAGAGTGAGGGGAGCGAAGGGAGGGCGCATGGCAGAACAGCTCGCGATCTACCGCCGCTACCGCGCCTCAACCTTCGGCGAGCTGCGCGGCCAGGACCCCATCGCCAAAACCCTCCGTCGCGCCGTTGCAGACGGTCGCCTCGGTCACGGCCTCCTCTTCGTTGGACCACGCGGCACTGGGAAGACCTCTACAGCACGCATCGTTGCCAAGGCGCTGAACTGCCTCGCCCCTGCAGATGGCGAACCATGCGGCAGCTGTACCGCCTGCATCGCGATTCGTGACGGCGCCACCTTTGACGTGGTGGAATCGAACGCCGCCACCTCCAACCGCATTGATGATGTCCGCGAAGATCTCATCCCACTCATCACCAATCCGCCAACCGACCTCAAGCGGAAGGTCCTGATCCTTGACGAGGTGCACCGCTTCACGAATGACGCCTGGGACGCGCTCCTCAAGTGGCTCGAAGAGCCGCCACCGGGCATCGTCTTCATCTTCTGCACCACCGACCCGTCGCGCATCCGTCCGGCGATCCTTTCGCGCCTGCAGCGCTTCGACTTCCGACCGATCGCGCAAGACGAGATCGCAGGGAAGCTCACCGAGATCCTCAAGACAGAGAAGCGCAACGCGGAGCCAGAGGCGATCGCCCTCCTCGCTCGCCTCGCCGATGGCGGAATGCGCGACGCCGAGTCGATGCTTGACCAGCTCCTCTCCTCAGGCGTGGATCCACTCCGCGCGGCAGACGTTGAAGAGCTGCTCGGCCTCCCGAGCGCCGAACATATTGTGAAGCTCGCCGTCGCCATGCTGGACGCTGACGCCCCCGCCGGACTCGCCATCCTTTCTGAGTTCGAGCTGCGCGGTCGCGACCCGCACGTGGTTGCCGATCACCTCACTGACCTCATTCGGCGCGCGCTCCACGCCGCGCTTGCCGCGGGAGGGAGCGTCCCCGCCGATGCGTCGCGACTCCCCGCCGGCCTCACGCTCGGCGGTGAACCTGGCGCACCACTTCCACTCGCCGGCCGTGATCGCGCCGATCTGCTCCGCCTTGCGCACGCACTCCGCCGCCTTGAATCTGGTCGCGGCGACGCCGATCTCCGTCTCGGCCTTGAGCTGCTCCTCCTCGGAACGCTGACGCCGACCACTCCAACGACAACCGCACCACTGGTCGCATCAGCTGCACCAGTTTTAGCACCAGCTGCACCAGCTGCACCAGCTGCACCAGCTGCACCAGCTGCATCAACTGCATCAACTGCAGCACCAGTTTCGTCAGCGGCAGCGGCGGCACCAGCAATGAAGGCGACCCGCACACCACGCGCTGCAACGCCATCAACATCAACGCCGCCGGCCGCACCAGCGAGTGACGAATGGACGCGTATGTTGGCGGCGGCGGATCCGGCAACGAAGCCGCTGATTGCCGATGCGCGTCCTGCATTCGCGGATGGCGTCTTGACGCTCCTTTACAGCGTCTCGAAGAGCTTCATGCGACAGCGCGCCGAGGGGCGGCGTGATCGGATTGAGGCGATTGCGGCGCAGGTTTATGGCGCGGGGGTGCAGGTGAAGTTCCTCGAACAGGATGTGGACACGGCGCTGCGTGAGGTTTGGACCGACGCATGAGTGGAGCCCCACTTCCGCGCTCGCTTGAGCGACTGATTGAGGCGCTCTCTCGCCTCCCAGGCGTTGGCCCGCGCACCGCCGAACGGCTCGCCTTCCACATCTTGCGCACCCCGCTCGCCGACGCGCAGGCGCTCGCCGGCGCGATCAGCACGATGCGCGAACAGACGCGACCCTGCGAGATCTGCGGCCATGTCGCCGACGAGGTGCGCTGCCGCATCTGCACCGACGAGTCACGCGACGCCACCCTCCTCTGCGTCGTGGAGGAGCCGCTCGACCTGATCGCCATTGAACGGACGGGCGCCTTCCGTGGTCGCTATCACGTCCTGAACGGCGCCCTCTCACCTATGTCGGGGGTGGGCCCAGGCGAGCTCCGCATGCGCGAGCTCTTCGAGCGTGTGGACGCCGCCGCGGCGGCTGGGAGCCCGATTCGTGAGGTGATCATCGCCACGAACCCCTCTCCAGAGGGGGACGTCACCCTCCTCTACCTCCAGGAGCGGCTCGGCACGAAGGTCGCCTCCATCACCTCCATGGCGCGCGGCCTCCCCTTCGGCGCGGACCTCCAGTACGCCGATGCTGTAACAATCCTTCGTAGCCTTGAGGAGCGCCGTGGCGTTGAGTCATAACGGCGATCTCACCCTCCTCATATAAGGTGGCGAGATGAGTGAACTGATCTTCGAGCTCCTCCTGCGCCTCCTGAAGGTGGCCGCCGCCGCCCTCATCGGCCTCCTTATCTATACGGTGGGAACCAGCCTCGACCCGGCCGCCGCGGGAGCCACCCTCGGCGTCGCCTCGTTTGCCGCTGGGGCGGGGGTGCTCCTGCTCCTTGAATCCAGCCCCCTCTAGACCCCTATTTCGACCCCCTGCGGAGGGAGTGTTACAGCCCAAAAATCGACCCCCCTCCGCCCGCACGACTCCCGCACGACTCCCGCACGGGAGGCGTTTGACAGGATGGGGGGTACCTGCGATGCTCCGCCTCCGCGTAACTGCAGGGAGAGATCCTCTCCCAACGGCCCCGATTACGGGTCGGCCAGATGCGCACACAGATACCACGGTCTCCGTGGGTATCGCGTCGGCTTGGGCCGGCGGCACCTTAACAGCTGAAGAGTGGCAGGTAACACAAAGCAACCGTTTAATTCGCTGGGGGCAGACCCTCGGAAAATTGACGCGCTGCCGTAAGGCAACGTGTTGTTTCGGAGAGTTTGATCCTGGCTCAGGACTAACGCTGGCGGTATGCCTTAGACATGCAAGTCGAACGAGTTTCCGGGCTTGCTCGGAAACTAGTGGCGAACGGCTGAGTAACGCGTAGGTGACCTACCCCGTAGTGTGGAATAACTGCCCGAAAGGGTAGCTAATACCGCATGTTGAGCCGACATCAATGTCGTCTCCAAAGCAGAAATGCGCTATGGGCGGGGCCTGCGTTCGATTAGCTAGTTGGTGGGGTAATGGCTCACCAAGGCGACGATCGATAGGTGGTCTGAGAGGACGATCACCCAGACTGGGACTGAGACACGGCCCAGACTCCTACGGGAGGCAGCAGTCGGGAATTTTGCGCAATGGGGGAAACCCTGACGCAGCAATACCGCGTGTGGGATGAAGGCCTTCGGGTCGTAAACCACTTTTTTCGGGGACGATAATGACGGTACCCGAAGAATAAGCCACGGCTAACTACGTGCCAGCAGCCGCGGTAATACGTAGGTGGCAAGCGTTGTCCGGATTTACTGGGCGTAAAGCGCGCGCAGGCGGTGAATGAAGTCGAAAGTGAAAGCCCCGGGCTCAACTCGGGAACTGCTTTCGAAACCAGTTCACTTGAAGGCGGAAGAGGGAAGTGGAATTCCGAGTGTAGTGGTGGAATGCGTAGATATTCGGAAGAACACCAGAGGCGAAGGCGACTTCCTGGTCCGATCTTGACGCTGAGGCGCGAAAGCTAGGGGAGCAAACGGGATTAGATACCCCGGTAGTCCTAGCTGTAAACGATGGATACTAGGTGTTGGAGGTTTTAACCCCTCCGGTGCCGCAGCTAACGCATTAAGTATCCCGCCTGGGGAGTACGGCCGCAAGGCTAAAACTCAAAGGAATTGACGGGGCCCCGCACAAGCAGCGGAGCGTGGGGTTTAATTCGATGATACGCGAAGAACCTTACCAAGGCTTGACATGCACATGACCGCGGCGGAAACGTCGCTTTCCCGAAAGGGACGCGTGCACAGGTGTTGCATGGCTGTCGTCAGCTCGTGTCGTGAGATGTTGGGTTAAGTCCCGCAACGAGCGCAACCCCTGTCGTGTGTTGTATCACTCACACGATACTGCCGAGAGAAACTCGGAGGAAGGCGGGGATGACGTCAAGTCAGCATGGCCCTTATGTCTTGGGCTACACCCACGCTACAATGGCCGGTACAACGGGCTTGCGAAGCCGCGAGGCGGAGCGAATCCCTTAAAGCCGGTCTCAGTTCGAATTGCAGGCTGCAACTCGCCTGCATGAAGCCGGAGTTGCTAGTAACCGCTGGTCAGCACACAGCGGTGAATATGTTCCCGGGGCTTGTACACACCGCCCGTCAAGTCACGAAAGTCGGCAATACCCGAAGCCAGTGCGCCAACCGTAAGGGGGCAGCTGTCGAAGGTAGGGTCGGTGATTGGGACTAAGTCGTAACAAGGTAGCCCTACCGGAAGGTGGGGCTGGATCACCTCCTTTCTAGGGAGTTTCTGTCTGAACCAGCGGTGGTTCGGACATAAAAGGAATCCCAGGTTAAACACGTCGTTGTTCTCGCTCCCTACCGAGTGGAGCGGGCAGTCTCGCAAGAGGCTGAGGCGAACGTGACTCGGCAAGCAAACCGAACCCGCAGTGGTTTACGGTTGTTCGTGTTCCTGCCACTCTTTAGCTGTCCGGTGCCGATACTCGCTCGTGCGAGTCGCGGTTCCACGGGGGCGTTTAGCTCAGTTGGTTAGAGCACTGCCCTGATAAGGCAGAGGTCTCTGGTTCGAGTCCAGAAACGCCCACCACCATCACTGGGGGACGTAGCTCAGTTGGTAGAGCACCTCCTTTGCAAGGAGGGGGTCAGGAGTTCGAGTCTCCTCGTCTCCACCAGTCCCCGCCGCAACAGCACATCACTGATCACTGGCCTTCCAAAAGGTCAGCGACCAGCGATCAGCTGGGCGACTTAGGTCGCAGTGCCGCAAGGCACACCCTTAACAGCCGAATACATGACTGAACATCGAATGTAATAGTTTCGTCGGATGAAACAAGTGAAATTGTCAAGGTGTATCCCGAGACGGTCCACGGGCGGCGATGAGTCGTCGCTGGTGGGTCAAGCTACTAAGAGCACTAGGTGGATGCCTTGGCGCCAAGAGCCGATGAAGGACGTGGCAGGCTGCGAAAAGCTTCGGGGAGTCGCGAGCAGACAGTGATCCGAAGATGTCCGAATGGGGAAACCCGGCTGGGGTAATGCCCAGTCATCGGTGGCTGAATACATAGGCCACCGGAAGGTAAGCCAGCGAACTGAAACATCTAAGTAGCTGGAAGAGAAGATATCAATTCCCTGAGTAGTGGCGAGCGAAAAGGGAACAGTCCAAACCGCGACAGCGTGATAGGCGGGAGCCGTTGCTGTCTCGGGGTTGTAGGAGTCAACTTTCGAATCCTCCCGGATTCGAGCGAAGTCACAAATCTGATCGTTAGGTGAACCTGCTTGGAAAGGCAGGCCATAGAGGGTGAGAGCCCCGTAACCGAAAGCGATCAGACTTCGTGGTTGATCACCTGAGTAACGCGTGGAAGGTCTCTCATGCGTGAACCTAGGGGGACCACCCTCTAAGACTAAATACTCTTGGCGACCGATAGTGAACAAGTACCGTGAGGGAAAGGCGAAAAGAACCCCGTAAGGGGAGTGAAATAGAACCTGAAACCGAGTGCTTACAAACAGTCAGAGCACTATGTTGGAAACAACAGTGTGATGGCGTGCCTTTTGAAGAATGAGCCGACGAGTTACTGCTGTGTGGCAAGGTTAAGTCCGAGAAGGACGGAGCCGTAGCGAAAGCGAGTCTCAATAGGGCGTTGAGTCGCATGGCGTAGACCCGAAACCGGGTGACCTATCCATGGCCAGGTTGAAGCGGGGGTAATACCCCGTGGAGGACCGAACTGGTGAATGTTGAAAAATTCTCGGATGAGCTGTGGATAGCGGAGAAATTCCAATCGAACCCGGAGATAGCTGGTTCTCCCCGAAATAGCTTTAGGGCTAGCCTCGGGCGTTCAATCATGGGGGTAGAGCACTGGATGGACTAGGGGGCTTCCCGCTTACCAAATCCAACCAAACTTCGAATCCCATGATTCAAGAGCCCGGGAGTCAGACTACGAGGGCTAAGCTTCGTGGTCCCAAGGAAAACAGTCCAGATCGCCAACTAAGGTCCCTAAATCAACGCTAAGTGGTGAACGATGTGGGATTGCATAAACAACCAGGATGTTGGCTCAGAAGCAGCCATCATTGAAAGAGTGCGTAACAGCTCACTGGTCAAGTGATCCCGCGCGGAAAATTTAACGGGGCTCAAGCGTTGTACCGAAGTTGCGAAATCGTCGCCCAGCTTGCTGGCCGACGATTGGTAGGGGAGCGTTCCGCTTGCAGTGAAGGCAGACCGGAAGGACTGCTGGAGCGAGCGGAAGTGCGAATGTCGGCATGAGTAGCGAAATGTGAGTGGGAATCTCACACACCGTATGGCCAAGGTTTCCTGAGCAAGGCTCGTCCTCTCAGGGTTAGTCGGTCCTAAGCCGAGGGCGAACGCCGTAGGCGATGGACATCTGGTTGATATTCCAGAACCACCAAAGACCGTTTGCACCGCAAGGTGTCGCCGGGCGAAGGCGGAGGGTGGCTCTCTGACGCAAGTCAGGGGGTACTCCGAGTTGACGTCAGGTGGGAGCAAGGGCATGACGGGGTCTGGTAGTTCGAGCGTGCTATGGAATGCACGTCCAAGCTCGTAGGGGGTGGGACTAGGTAAATCCGGTCCCGCATTCAACTCTGAAAAGCGATGGGAAGGGGTGTATGCCCTGACTCGAGCAAGCCAAGCCTCCAAGAAAAGTGTCTAGCGAGGTCCTAGGTGACCGTACCGCAAACCGACACAGGTGGCCGGGTAGAGAATACCAAGGTGATCGGGAGAACCCTCGTTAAGGAACTCGGCAAAATAACCCCGTAACTTCGGGAGAAGGGGTGCTCACAGGTGCAGCTTGCTGTGCTTGTGAGCCGCAGTGAAATGGCCCAGGCGACTGTTTAACAAAAACACAGGTCTCCGCTAAAGCGCAAGCTGATGTATGGGGGCTGACGCCTGCCCAGTGCTGGAAGGTTAAGAGGAGGGGTGCAAGCTCTGAATCGAAGCCCCAGTGAACGGCGGCTGTAACTATAACAGTCCTAAGGTAGCGAAATTCCTTGTCGGGTAAGTTCCGACCCGCACGAATGGCGTAACGATCTGGGCACTGTCTCAACGAGGGATCCGGCGAAATTGAAATACCAGTGAAGATGCTGGTTACCCGCGCTGGGGCAAAAAGACCCCGTGGAGCTTTACTACACCCTGATATTGGATTGAGGCTCGACCTGTGTAGGATAGGTGGGAGGCTTTGAAGCTGGGGCGTTAGCCTCGGTGGAGCCGTCGTTGAAATACCACCCTTGTTGTGTTTCGTTTCTAACCCCGTGCCGTTATCCGGCCGGGGAACAGTGTCAGGCGGGTAGTTTGACTGGGGCGGTCGCCTCCTAAAGAGTAACGGAGGCGCCCAAAGGTCCTCTCAGGCTGGATGGAAATCAGCCATAGAGTGCAAAGGCATAAGAGGGCTTGACTGCGAGACCTACAAGTCGAGCAGGTGCGAAAGCAGGGCTTAGTGATCTGATAACTCCGAGTGGAAGGGTTATCACTCAACGGATAAAAGCTACCCCGGGGATAACAGGCTGATGGTGCCCAAGAGTTCATATCGACGGCACCGTTTGGCACCTCGATGTCGGCTCGTCGCATCCTGGGGCGGAAGTACGTCCCAAGGGTTTGGCTGTTCGCCAATTAAAGCGGTACGTGAGCTGGGTTCAGAACGTCGTGAGACAGTTCGGTCTCTATCCAGCGTGGGCGAAGGGAACTTGAAAGGAGCTGCTCCTAGTACGAGAGGACCGGAGTGGACGAGCCTATGGTGTGCCTGTTGTCCTTCCAAGGGCATTGCAGGGTAGCTAAGCTCGGCAGGGATAAGCGCTGAAAGCATATAAGCGCGAAGCTCGCCTTAAGATGAGGTTCCCCACCGGGTTAACCGGGTAAGACCGCAGGGAGACTACCTGCTTGATAGGGCGCATGTGGAAGGCCAGTGATGGCTGCAGCAAAGCGCTACTAATGGTCGAGGGCTTGACCTCCACGACGCCTCATCGGCGCCTGTGGGCGGTCTCGAGATACACCCCGATGAAACTAACCACATTTGATGTTCAGCCATGAATTCGGACTTCGCCAAGCGGAGCCCGGTGACTGTAGCGGAGAGGCCATACCCGTTCCCATCTCGAACACGGAAGTCAAGCTCTCCAGCGCCGAAAATACTGAGGGGGCAGCTCCTCGGCAAGATAGGTCGTCGCCGGGCTCTTTGGCGTCCTGGGGCATTTTTCCCCACCTCGTTTAATCCGCGCCTGTTCCGCTATCCTCCGAACATGGAAGCGCAGCAGTTCACGCCGTGCCCGTGGCTCCTCGACGATGCAGGCGCAATTGAACCTGGTCGTCCACGTGTGCCAAGCCGTTGCGGCGCCGACCCTGCGCGTGGAGAGCTCTCCAACCAGATCCGCGAGCGACGCTGTCTCACCGGCTCAGCCTGCGAGATTCGGGATGCGCGCGAGGCGGCGCTCGGCCCACTCGCCGCCACTCTTGCGCCAGGTCAACCTGTTGGCGATGCCGCACTTCTCTATGGTGATGAACCCGCGCAGCCGCGCGCTAGTCGCCCCTGGGGACGCCTCCTCCTTGTCGCCGCACTCGCAGCACTCCTCGTTATTGGTGGCGGGCCACTCGCTGGCGCAGTGGGACCAGCCATCGATTCGCTGATTGGCGCCGCTGACGCATCGGCTGAACCGAGCGCTGCGCCATCGGATTCGGCGCTCCCTACGGCCACCCCCGTCCCGAGCGCCACCCCCACAGCCACCCCATCGCCGAGCCCCACTCCAAGCCCAACCCCCACAGCGACCCCCGCCCCAAGCAGCGTCTCTGGGACGACCTATGTGGTGAAGAGGAATGACACCCTAAGTGGGATCTGCCTGAAGATTGGGGGCGGGGAAGGTTGCGTCAAGGCGATCATGGATTTGAATTCGATTGAGGACGCCCGCACGATTCAGCCTGGCCAGGTGCTGAAGCTCCCCTGAGGCTGGCTCGCGGAGCCTGTGTTAGGCTCCCTCAACGCGATCGCGTGGTCACCCCACATGCTCTGCACCGTGGTGTCACCGCCTGAGCGCGAATACATGTTGAAGGAGAACCAATACACGTGATTGAAGACCAGGAGAACGCGTCCCTTAATGGAGTAACTCCCGCCGAAGGTGGTGAGGCTCCCGTACGAAAGGCGAAAGCCCCAGCAAAGCCGAAGAGCGTCAAGGTGAAGGCCCCAGAGGTCGCCGGTGACGCCGCAGCATCTGCCGACAGTGCTACATCCAGCGCAGCGGTCGATGCCCCTGCATACACTGCGCCAGTAGCAGCCGCCCCAGTGGCAACTGCGCCTGCAGCCCCAGTGTGGAGTGGCCCTGAGCCAACCACCATGGAAGAGCTGCTCGCGATCGCAGGCGCGCCGATCAAGAACCTCAAGTCGGGAGATGTGCTGGACGGCGTTGTCGTTCGCGTTGATCCAGACGAAGTGCTCGTTGATATTGGTGGCAAGAGCGAAGGTGTTGTCTCAAGCCGCGAGCTGCACGGTCGAAACGGCGAAGAGGGTCCAACCCTCAACGTTGGCGACACGGTGCTTGTCTATGTGATGCAGCCGGAGTCGGAAGACGGACACGTTGTCCTCTCCATCCGCCGCGCCGGCCTGGAGCGCAAGTGGCGCACCATGCAGGAGCAGCTGGACTCGGGCACCATCATTGAGGCCGCCGTCATTGATCACAACAAGGGTGGACTCATCGTTGATTGTGGCATTCGCGGCTTCGTGCCGATCAGCCAGATCGTTGACTTCCCACGCCGTCCGCCTGGAGATGCACCGCGCGACGCGATCCAGGAGATCGCCGAGAAGCTGCAGCCGTACGTTGGCCGCAAGCTGCGCATGAAGATCCTTGAGGTGAACCGCAAGGGGAATCGCCTGATCCTCTCGGAGAAGGTTGCGCACTATGAGGAGCGACGCGAGAAGCGTGACGAGCTCTTCAGCACCCTCTCGGTCGGCCAGAAGGTGAGTGGCAGCGTGCGCTCGATTGCGCCGTTCGGCCTCTTCATCGACCTTGGCGGAATCGACGGCCTCATCCATAAGAGCGAGATCAGCTGGTCGAAGGTTGCGAACCCTGAGGCCGATTACAAGGTGGGCGACATGATCGACGCCGAAGTGATCGACATCAATACGGAGCGCGGCCGCATCAGTCTCTCCGTCCGCAAGCTGCAGCCAGACCCATGGCATGCCGCCATTTCGGACATCAAGATCGGCGACTTTGTGGAGGGCACCATCACGAAGTTGGTGAACTTCGGCGCCTTCGTGCGCGTGCGCGACGGCCTCGAGGGGCTCATCCATATCAGTGAACTCTCCAACAATCGCGTCCTCCACCCGGGCGACGTGGTGAAGGACGAGCAGACGCTCAAGTTGAAGGTGATCAGCCTCGACTCTGAGCGACACCGACTCGGCCTCAGCCTGAAGCAGGCAGAGGAGACGCCAGTTCGCGAAACCCCAGCGGAGCAGCCGAAGAAGGAGACGCGACGTGCGCGTCCTGAGCGCGGCTTCTCCATGGAGGGGTCGGTCCAGGAGCCAGAGGGTGGGCTTGATCTCACGCTCGCGGCGGCCTTTGCCGGCATTCGCGACAAGATGGTGGAGTCGGGTGACGCTGCTGACGGCGATGAGGAGTCGGCTGGTGGCGATGGTGAGTCCAAGCGGAAGCGCGCACCGAAGAAGGAGGCTGAAGAGTCTCCAGCTGCGGTGATTGATGCTGCGCTTGAGGAGAGCCTGGCCCCCGAGACGGCTCCTGCACCGACCGCCGAGCCGGTTACCGAACTGGGCGGAGAGGCCTAAGGGTCGCTCCGTGCTGGCGCTTCGGCGCCGCACCGCGCTCAGGTCGCGAACGGGGGCAGTGGTAGACTGATACTCCGCGGAGTACCGTTGCGACCGCAGCGTCGGCGCGGAGATCGGAGGAGCGCATGGCCACGGCTGACCGCTTCGATCGCTTTACGGACCGTGCCAGGAAGGTGCTGACGCTCGCTCAGGACGAGGCACAGCGCTTCAACCACAACTACATCGGCACGGAGCACCTCCTCCTCGGACTCGTCCGTGAGGGTGAAGGTGTCGCCGCCAAGGTCCTTGAGAACCTCAACGTTGAACTCGTCAAGGTGCGCCAGGCGGTGGAGTTCATCATCGGGCGTGGTGAGCGACCAGTGCTCGGCGAGATCGGCCTCACCCCGCGCGCCAAGAAGGTGATCGAGCTCGCCATTGATGAGGCGCGCCGACTCGGTCACAACTACATCGGCACGGAGCACCTCCTCCTCGGACTCGTCCGTGAGGAGGGTGGGATCGCCTCTGGCGTCCTTGAGTCGCTCGGCGTCAGCCTAGATAAGGTGCGACACGAGGTGGTACGTGTCCTCAGCCAGTCGTCCGCGCCGGCAACGGCCCAGACGGAGCGTCGTGGCTCAGCAACAAAGACGCCAACGCTTGACGCGCTCGGCATTGACCTCACCGAGGCGGCTCGCGCCGGACGCCTTGATCCGGTGATCGGCCGCGAGCGCGAGATTGAGCGCGTGATCCAAATTCTCGCGCGTCGCACGAAGAACAACCCGGCGCTGATCGGAGAGCCCGGCGTTGGGAAGACCGCGATTGCCGAAGGCCTCGCCCAGCGCATCGTGAAGGGCGATGTCCCGGCACCACTCCTTGATAAGCGCGTCGTCACGCTGGACATGGGTTCGCTCGTCGCTGGAACAAAGTATCGCGGCGAGTTTGAAGAGCGACTGAAGAAGGTGCTTGAAGAGCTGCGCGCCTCGCGCGACGCCATTCTCTTTGTTGATGAGTTGCACACGTTGGTTGGCGCTGGCGCCGCTGAGGGTGCAATTGACGCGGCGAACATCTTGAAGCCGCCGCTTGCGCGCGGCGAGATCCAGTGCATCGGCGCCACCACGCTCGATGAGTATCGGAAGCACATCGAGAAGGACCCGGCACTTGAGCGGCGCTTTGCGCAGGTCATCATTGCCGAGCCATCCCAAGAGGAGACGATTGAGATCCTGAAGGGGCTCCGCCCACGCTACGAGGCGCATCACAAGGTGCGCATCACCGATGAGGCGCTGCGCGCCGCGGTCGATCTCTCCGTGCGATACATCAGCGATCGTCAGCTCCCTGATAAGGCGATTGACGTTATTGATGAGGCGTCGAGTCGCGTCATGTTGCGCCACGCTTCGCCGCCGCCAGAGTTGCGCGCTGCGCGCCGCGAGGCGGATGCACTTGAGCGCGATCAGCAAGATGCCGCCGCTGCGGGCGCGTTTGATCGCGCCGGTTCACTGCGCAGCCAACTTGATGGGCTCAAGGGGAGGATCACGGAGCTTGATCGCGCCTGGCGCGCGAGCCTGACTGGTGCCACTGCGCCAAGCGCTGAACTAACTACCCCAACTCCCGCGATGGCGGCTGCGAGCGGAGCTCCTGCCGCGAGCCCTGACGCTACGGTGAGTGGTGACACTACGGCGGCTGCTCTTCCAGCGCCGATCATTGATGCCGCATCGCGGACACTTGGGGGCTCCGCTAACGCAACGCGCAGTACTCCAACTTCCGCGCCAGCGGTGAGCAGCGCCGTTGCCGCTGAAAGTCCAAATCTGCAGCCAGCGAATCGCGCCGATGATCGCCCCGCCGTCACCGATGAAGAGGTCGCCGCAGTCGTTGCGATGTGGACCGGTATTCCTGTGATGCGCCTCGCCGAGGCTGAGACGGCGCGCCTCCTGAAGATGGAGGAGTCGCTCGGCGGCCGCGTGGTCGGCCAGGAGCAGGCGATCGGCACGCTCAGCCGTGCGGTGCGTCGCGCTCGCGCCGGCCTCAAGGATCCGAAGCGTCCGATCGGCAGTTTCCTCTTCCTCGGTCCAACTGGTGTGGGGAAGACGGAGCTCGCCAAGGCGCTCGCCGAGTTCATGTTCGGCACTGAGGACGCGCTGATCAAGATCGACATGAGCGAGTTCATGGAGCGCCACAACACGAGTCGACTCGTTGGCGCACCTCCCGGCTACGTTGGATTTGATGACGGCGGCCAGCTGACCGAGGCGATTCGACGCCGACCGTATGCTGTGGTGCTGCTCGACGAAATCGAGAAGGCGCACAGTGAGGTCTTTAACATCCTGCTGCAGATCCTTGAAGATGGCCAGCTCACGGACGCCAAGGGTCGACGCGTGGACTTCCGCAACGTGATCCTGATCATGACCTCCAACCTTGGGGCGCGACAGATCCAGACGCCGTCGTCGCTCGGCTTCCGCGCGCGCGGCGATGGGCTTGATTCGCGCGCAGAAGAGGAGTACGGCCTGATCAGCGCGAAGGTTGACGAGGAGTTGAAGAAGGCCTTCCGTCCAGAGTTCTTGAATCGTGTGGACGCGAGCATCGTCTTCCGACCGCTCAGCCAGGAGGAGATGCGACGCATCGTTGACCTCTTGGTGAAGCGCATCATCTCGCAGCTGCGCGACCAGGGGCATGCGCTCACGATTACGGACGCGGCGAAGGATCACCTCATCAAGGTGGGCTATGACTCCGCGTATGGTGCGCGACCACTGCGACGTGCAATCCAGACGCTTGTTGAGGATCCGCTCGCTGAGCGACTCTTGCGCGGCGAAGATACGGTTGATGCTGCATATGTCGTTGACGTCGTCGGCGACGCACTTGCCGTCATGCTGCACGAAGAGGGGGGCGCCTTCTCCTCCGCCGTGCCGGCTGAGCCGGTCGGCGCCGCAGACTGAGTCGGGGCGGCGCCCCGATGGCGAAGAGTAAGAGCGTCTGGCTCTGTCAGCGCTGCGCCTTTGAGGCGCCGGCATTTGAGAACCCCTGCCGCAACTGCAACGAGTGGAACTCACTCGTTGAGACAATCAAAGAGCGACCGAGCGCAAGTGCGCGCGTGCGCGCCGCAAGTAGCACCTCAACCTCGGGGCCAGCTCGACCGCAGGCGCTGAAGCTCGCTGGCGCGGATCGCGCGCCACGTCTTCCACTCGGCGTTCCAGAACTTGACCGCGTTCTCGGTGGCGGCGCCGTTCCTGGGTCGGTCGTCTTGCTCGGCGGAGAGCCCGGCATTGGGAAGAGCACGCTGCTTCTTCAAGCGGCGGCGGGGATCGCTGCGGCGGGTGGTCGCGTCCTCTATGCATCCGGTGAAGAGTCGGCGGCGCAGATCGCGGATCGCGCCGAACGGCTCGGTCTGATGGAGGGCCCAGCGGCGGAGGGTGTTGAGCTCCTTGCGGAGAGCGAAGTTGGCGCGATCAGCGAGGCGCTGATGCTCGCACGGCCAACCCTCTTGATCGTTGACTCCATTCAGACGGCAACACTCGGCGGACTTGAGGGTCCTGCGGGCAGTGTTGGTCAGGTGCGTGGCGCCGCCGACTGGCTCGCCGGCACCGCTCGCGCCACCAACTGCGCGGTGATCCTTGTGGGCCACGTAACCAAGGAGGGGAGCATCGCGGGGCCGAAGACGTTGGAGCACCTTGTGGATGCGGTGGTGATGTTGGACGGCGATCGCCACGGCACACTGCGCACGCTGCGCGCCGCAAAGAATCGCTTCGGCTCAACGGATGAGCTCGGCCTCCTTGAGATGGGGGAGCACGGCCTCACCGGCATTGACGATCCTGGACGCGCCTTCATTGATGATCGCGAGGCGCGTGCACCAGGAGCGGTGGTCGCTCCACTTCTTGAAGGGAGTCGCCCGATGTTGGTTGAGGTGCAGGCGCTCGTCGCTGGCGCCGCCTTCGGCGCACCGCGTCGCACCGGACGCGGACTCGATTCGGCGCGCCTCGCCCTCCTCGCCGCCGTGCTCGGTCGCCGTGCTGGCATTGCGATCAGCGACCGCGACATCTACGCAAATCTGGTTGGCGGCATCGTCCTGGACGAGCCAGCACTCGACCTTCCACTGGCGCTCGCTCTCGCTTCGTCGCAGAGCGATCGTCCGATCAGTCGCGAGACGGTGGCGGTCGGCGAGGTCGGACTCCTTGGCGAGCTGCGACCGGTGGCGGGGCTCGGCCGTCGTCTCCGCGAAGCGGCGCGACACGGCTTCACGCGCGCCATCGTTCCTGCACCACGTCGTGGCGTAACGCCAGAGCCTGCACCAGACGGGCTGAAGGTGATCGCTGTTGCCACACTGCGCGAAGCGATCAGTGAGGCACTTGATGCACGCTGACATCGTGGTTGTAGCCGCAGGCTCTGGCCTGCGCATGGGTGGTGTCGATAAGAGCCTGATCACCGTTGCTGGCCAACCGCTCCTGCGCTGGTCACTTGAAGCGCTCGAAGCGCATCCGTCTGTTCGTCGCGTCGTGCTCGTCACCGCGCCTGAGCGCGTGGCGGCGTACGGTGCGCTCGACTGGATGCCAGCGAAGGTGACGCAGATCGTTCCAGGTGGTGCGACGCGCGCCGCTTCGGTCGCCGCAGGACTCGCCGCAGTTGCGGCGGCGCCTGGCGCTGTTGCCGACGTGATCGGCGTTCACGACGCGGCGCGACCCGGCCTCTCCGCCGACGTGATTGATAGACTCCTCGCCGCCTGCGGCAACAACGCCGCGGCTCCAGTGATGCCGCTGAGCGACAGCATCACGCAGGTGTCGGGTGACGGCGCGTCGCGCGTTGCCGCTGGTGTCGTGCGCCGCGAGATGCTTGCCGCAGCGCAGACGCCACAAGCCTTCTCTGGCGTGCACCTCACCGCCATGATTGACGCGCTCCGAAGTGGTGCCGCGGATCCTGCCGCACCAACCGATGAGGTCGGCTACCTGCAGCAGCTCGGCATCACTGTTCATCTTGTAGACGGCGACGCACGGCTCCGCAAGCTGACCGAGCCGAGTGACGTTGCGCTGATCGAAACACTCCTTCTCTCTGACGCTGCGCGGCGACTCGGTTCGCTCGGAGCGGTTACCGATGCGCTCCGTTCCATCCCAGCCCTCGGCGCGCTCCGGATCGGCTGGGGTGATGACGCGCACCCGGTCGGGACGAGCGGCGAACTGCTTCTTGGCGGGCTCGCCTTTCCTGGGAGTCCTGCGCTGAGCGGACACTCGGATGGCGATGTGGTGCTGCACGCCGTTGCCGACGCCCTCTTAGGTGCGGCAAACCTTGGTGATCTCGGCCGCATCTTCCCCGCGAATGAGCAGACGCCGCGTGGCGCAGATAGCGGCGAGCTGCTCCGCGAGGTGGTGGCGCGCGCTGGCGCCGCGGGCCTCGCCCCGCGCTGGGTTGACCTGACGATCACGGCGCGGAGCCCACGCCTCGCCGATCGACTCCCTGAGATGGCGAGCACGATCGCCGCGCTGCTCAACATCTCAGCCGCAGCGGTGAGCGTGAAGGCATCCACAGGTAATCTGGTTGGCGATGAGGGAGAGGGACGTGCGGTGCGTTGCACCGTGCTCTTGCTCGCCGAGCAGAAGGGGGGCTGACGTGACCAACGACACGGTGAGCGGCCTTCAGCTGCGCGACACACTCTCTGGTGCGACGCGACCCTTTACGCCGCTCAACCCGAAGGAGATCGGGATCTACTCCTGCGGTCCCACCATCTACGGCCCAGCGCATATCGGCAACTTCCGCAGCTTCCTCTTCGCCGACCTCCTGGTGCGCTGGCTTCGCGCGAGCGGCCACGCCGTCCGTTGGGTCGTCAACCTCACCGACATCGACGACAAGATCATTCGCGCTGCGGCAAAAGAGGGGGAGGAGATTCGTGCCCTCACCGATCGGTGGGAGGCTGTCTTCCGTTCGGATATGGAGGCGTTGCGCATGACGCAGCCGGATGTGATGCCACGCGCCACGGAACATATCCCAGAGCAGATCGCGCTCGTGGAGCAACTCCTTGAGAAGGGGCACGCGTATAAGACAGAGGACGGCTCCATCTTCTTCCGCATCGCATCGTGGCCGAACTACGGCACCCTGGCGCGCCTCGATCCTGAGGCGATGCGCGTGGGGGAGCGCGTTGAGGCGGACGAATACAGCAAGGATGACGTCCGCGACTTCGTCCTCTGGAAGGCGGCGAAGCCTGGAGAACCATCTTGGGAGGCCTCAATCGGTGCGGGACGACCAGGGTGGCACCTGGAGTGCTCGGCGATGAGCATGCGTTATCTCGGCGAAAGCTTCGACCTGCACACCGGCGGCATTGATCTCGTCTTCCCGCACCACGAAGATGAGATCGCGCAGTCGGAGGCGGCCACAGGGCAGCGCTTCGTTGGCACCTGGCTGCACTGCGCACACCTGCATGTGAGCGGCGACAAGATGTCAAAGTCGCTCGGCAATATCGCCCGCGTCAGTGACCTACTCGCCGAAGGGGTTGAGCCGCGTGCGTTGCGACTCGCTCTCATCTCTGCGCACTACCGAACGTCGCTGAACTACACCCCCGACTCGCTCCCTGCCGCCCTCGCGGCGATTGAGCGTCTCGACGCATTCGACGCCGCACTCACCGCACGCGCCACTCGCGTTGACGAAGCACCTGGCGGCTTGAGCGCGGAGGGTGCTGCACTTGCAGCGGGCACACGTGAGCGTTTTGCGCTCGCGATGAACGACGACCTTGCAGTTCCTGAGGCGCTCGGCGCACTCTTCGATTTTGTTCGCGAAGGGAATCGACTCCTTGACGCGAACTGCAGCGCCGCAACAGCGGCGGCGCTTCAGGAGGCGCTAAAAGATCTTGACTTGACGCTCGGCATCCTCTCCGCTGCAACCACACTTCCGGCTGGCGCTGAGGAGCTTCTCGCCGCGCGAGTGGCGGCACGTGCAGCGCGCGACTTTGCCGCATCGGATCGGCTACGAGATGAGCTCGCCGCACTCGGTGTGCTGGTCGAAGATTCGCGCGATGGCCAGCGTTGGCGCATTGGCGGTTCGCACTGATGGACGAACAGCGTCGACCGCCACGACAGGCACCACGCCCTGCCCCTCGCCAAGCGCCGCGACCTGGCGTTCGTCCAGACCCGGTTGGAGCGCGCGGTTGGACGCCGCGACCCGACGGCCCGCGGCACTGGGCGTCAAAGCGCACCATTCCGGCGCAGGCGCTCGCACTTGTTGGCCCAGATCAGGAGCTGATCGCTGGGCGTCATCCAGTTGAAGAGGCCTTCGCCGCGCGACGTGAGGCGATCAAGCTACTCGTGGTGCCGCAGCGCCGTGCCGCACTGCAGCAGGTGGTGCTGCACGCCACCACGCTGCGCATCCCCATCATCGAAGTTGAGGGGGCGCTGATCGGCCAACTCGCCGGATTCGACGGGCATCAGGGGATTGCCCTGGTGGTTCGACGTCGGCCAGAGGTTGCCCCAGAGGAGATCCTCGCCCGTGCGGTGAGTCGCGGCGAGGCCCCCTTCATCCTCGCGCTCGATGGGGTGGAGGATCCCCAGAACTTCGGCAGCCTGATCCGCAGCGCTGAGGCGGTCGGGGTGCACGGCATCCTGATGGCAACGCGAGGCTCGGCGCCCCTATCGCCCGCCGCGATCAAGGCGAGCGCTGGCGCCGTGGAGCACCTCCTCGTCGCCCGCGTGGAGAACCTCGCCGATGAGCTCACGGCGCTCCGCCTCCGAGGGATTCGAGTGGTGGGGGCTGAGGCTGAGGCGGCACAAGACCACCGCAGTGCCGACCTTCGCGGGCCGATCTGCCTCGTGATCGGGAGTGAGGGGAAGGGCCTCTCCCCAGCCATCCGCCGCAGGATCGACCTCTACGTCCGCATCCCCATGGTCGGGAAGGTGGCGAGCCTCAACGCCTCGGTGGCCGGCTCGATCCTCCTCTTTGAGGTGCTCGGCCAACGCCCCGCCGCTGCGGCACAACCCGTGCCAGCCGCGACCCCTACCCCGGAGGGGTCCGAGGCGACGGAGTAGCTTCTCTGGTCGGCCCGTTCAGGCACGGACGAGGTTGACCCCGCACCAGACGGGGTCTATGCTGGCTTCTCACCGAAGGACCGCAAGGTATCCCGACGTGGGCGCCGACATAGCTCAATTGGTAGAGCAGCGGTTTTGTAAACCGCAGGTTCCGGGTTCGAGTCCCGTTGTCGGCTCCAGCAATGGGCAGGTTGAGCAGGTGGTGAGCTCCGCTGACTGTAGATCAGCCGTCTTTGACTGTGGGGGTTCGATTCCCTTTCTGCCCACCACAACACACGGGAGCGCAAAGGAAAAGAATAGAAGCGATCGAGTCATTGAACTGGCCCACGTAGCTCAGTTGGCAGAGCACGTCCTTGGTAAGGACGAGGTCACCGGTTCGAGTCCGGTCGTGGGCTCCACCACTTGGTGGAAAGCGAGAGCCGTCGGCGCTAATAGCGACGGTAGTAGAGACGGAGAATATTCGAGATGGCAAAGGCAAAGTTCGAGCGGTCCAAGCCGCACGTCAATATCGGAACGATCGGGCACATCGACCACGGCAAGACGAGCCTGACCGCCGCGATCTCGAAGTACCTCGCCCTGAAGGGGAGCG
>QWRJ01000011.1 GCA_003670475.1 Candidatus Limnocylindrus primus
TTTACTTAACGAAGGCGGGACGCGAGGCGCTCGAGACCGAGCTGCACGACCTCGTCCACAATCAGCGCCCCTCCGTGATCGCGCGCATCAAGGCGGCGAAGGAGCTCGGCGACCTCCGCGAGAACGCCGACTACGAGATCGCCCGAAATGAGCAGAGCTTCATCGAGGGGAAGGTCCTGGAGATCGAAGAGAAGCTGCGCAACGCCGAGATGATCGACGAGCACGCGAGCACCGACCAGGTCGGTCTCGGCACCACCGTTGAGGTCACCGCGGAGCGAAAGACACGCACCTACATGATCGTTGGCTCAACCGAGGCCGACCCGAGCGGCGAACCACCAAAGATCTCCAACGTCAGCCCACTCGGCGCATCGCTGCTTGGGAAGAAGATCGGCGAGAAGGTTCAGGTCACCCTGCCGAACGGCGAGAGCGTCACCTACACGATCAAGAAGATTTCGTAAGCGCGTCCGGGTTGGCCCCCCATACGGCGCCACTCGCAAAGTGCTCCGCCTTCCAGATCGGCACATCACGCTTAATTGATTCGATCAGCGCACGGCTCACCGCATAGGCCACGTCGCGGTGCGGCGAAGCCACCACGCTGATCATGCTGATCTCCCCAACGGGGACGCTCCCCACGGCATGGATCACGCCGATCCCACCCTCCCCCTTCAGCCCTTCGGCGATCAGTCGATCACAGATCGCGGTGAGCTCAGCGCTGGCGTATGGTTCAGCCGCTTCGTACGTGAGTGAGACGACGCGCTCGTTGGCAAACGCGGTGGCCACCCTCTCCTCGCCTGGTGCTGGCGTCCCTGGTGTTGTCCGCGTCCGCCCCACAAAGATCACCACGGCGCCGTCCTCTTCTGTTGCGACCTCTGCGACCAGCTGATCAATCGCGCGCTCGGTCAGCGGTGCAGGGAGTACCCGCGCCACGCGCCGTGAGGGAGCGCCGCCGCTCGCCGGGGGGAGGAGGGCAACCTCGTCGCCATCGCGCAGTGTTGCTGTGGTGAGGTCAGTTGCGCGATCAACGAGCGCGCCGTTCTGGCCGATACGAAGGTGTGCCCGCAGTGGCAGAAGTTCTGTGCGTGAGATGAAGAACGCATTGAGCAGCGTGGCGAGCGTTGCGCCGTCAGGGAGCTCCAGGCTGATCTGATCGGCACCTTCGCGTGAGCGGAGGATGGCGAAGAGGCGAACGCTGATGCGCATGCGCTAGACGAAGATCCCCGCACCGAAGAAGAGACCACTCGCAAGGATCGTTCCTGTGGCAACTGCGCCAAGGTCGATGTAGAGCAGCCCGGTCGCAGACTCCATGGAGCGCGCCTTCGCAGTGCGCCACCCGGCGTAGGTGAGGAGCGCTGGGAAGATCAGGCCGATGGTGAGTCGCAGGATGGCGAAGAAGTCCCAGCCGGAGCCGAGTCCGCCGAGTCCGAGGAGCTGCCAGATTAGGAAGAGGGTACCCTGCACGGCGATGCCGATTCCTAGTGCGCGGCTGAGGAGAAGGAGTGGCGCCTCAGGAAGTTTTGGCGTCACCAGATACCAGTGTGCAAGGATCATCGCGGCGAAGGCGCCACCCGTCACCGCAGAGAGGATTAGCAGTTGCGTGAGGAGTGCGACGGCGATCAGTGGCGTTGGCGCCCAGCCAACCGCACCAACGATCAGGACGGCAATACCAGTGACGACAGTGAATGTGCCAACGCGACGACCATCACTACCGCGCGCGATGCGCAGCATCCAGAGTGTGGCGAGTGAGGCGACGAGAACAAGGAGGAGGCGGCGCAGTGCATCGATCTCTGCGCCAGCGGCATGGATCGGCGCGGCGGCATCTGGACTGGGGAGCGCCCCATCAGCGAGCCAGGCGAGGAAGGCCCAGCCCCCAGCGGCGAAGACGGTAAAGCCACGGTAGCCGCGCGTCGCCTCGGCACGGTGCGTAATCAGGAGGAGGGCGGCCAGTGAGCCAACCGCGAGCCCCACGAGCACCACCCAGTTGATGAAGGCGAGGGATCGGGCGATGCTCTCTGCAGACATACTGCGAGCCTAACACCCACCTCCGCCGAGCCTGATCTCGCCAGTCCGCCGTAGATCGGCGAGAATAGCCGTCCGCCTAGCGTGCGGCGTAAGGAGGAGCATGAGCGACGAACAGCAGAGCACACGACGCAAGGTGGTACTCCCGCCGGTTGACGCTGCGCTCCGTACCCCGCGCGCTACCGCGCCCGAAGAGGAGGCGCCGATCGAAGCGGTGCGCGCAATCGCCGCACTCCTCGGCCGCGCCGCAGCTCCTGGGCGTCGCGCCGCTGCAGCGCCGGAAGTCGCTGAGACCACCGTTGGCGTGATCGGCGACCGCGAGGTGCAGATTCAGGGCGTCATTGGCGCACTCAACGATGAGCAGGAGGCTGAGTTCCGCGACGCGCGGAAGCGACTGAAGCGCGCGCAGCGTCACGTTGAAGAGATACTCGAACGACTCGCCGCCGCAACGCCGGACGGCCTCTCAGGCTAAAGAAGGGCTACTGCGGGAAGTATTACTGCGGGTCGGCGAGGACGAGAAGTCGCAGCTCCGTCATCTCTTCAATTGACCAGCGAATCCCTTCGCGGCCGAGACCCGACTCCTTCACGCCGCCGTACGGCATGTTATCGATGCGATAGGTGGGAACGTCATTCACGATCACGCCGCCAACCTCAAGTTGATCAAACGCCGCGCGCACATGCGCAAGATCGTTACTGAAGAGTCCGCACTGCAGGCCGAAGCGGCTCTCATTGACCGAAGCGATCACCTTCGAGAAGTCGCTGTAGCGCTCAAGGATCACAACCGGCGCAAAGGCCTCATCACTGCAGATGCGCGCGCTGCGTGGGACGTTGGTGAGAATGGTTGGCGCGAAGAGTCGCGGCTCGCCCGCCTTCACTGGCGCGCCACCCGCTAGGACGCGCGCCCCCGCGGTGACCGCTTCGGCGATCCACTCCTGCGTGCGCTTCGCCGCACTGTCATCAATAAGCGGGCCAACGTCGGTCGCCTCATCGGCTGGGTCACCCACCTTCAGCTGTGCCGCGCCAGCGGCGAAGCGCTGCTCGAACTCATCTGCAATTGAGTCGTGAAGGAAGATGCGCTGCACGCTGATGCAGACCTGTCCGGCGTAGGCGAAGGCTCCGACGAGTGAACGCTTCACCGCCCAGTCGAGGTTTGCCGTAGCGTCCACGATGCAGGCGGCGTTCCCACCGAGCTCAAGGAGGACGCGACGCTTCCCCGCGCGCGCCTTCATCTTCCAGCCGATGACTGGCGATCCGGTGAATGAGAGGAGGCGGAAGCGCTCGTCGTCAATCAGCTTGTCGGCAACGTCACGTGCGGTCGGGATGACGCTCAGCGCCCCCTCTGGGAGGCCGGCCTCGGTCATGATCTCCCCCACCTTCAGCATGATCAGAGGATCGGCTGATGGCGGCTTCAAGACGATGCTGCAACCAGCGGCGATCGCTGGCGCCACCTTATGTGCGGCGAGATTCAGCGGGAAGTTGAAGGGGCTAATGCCAAGGACAGGGCCGACGGGGAAGCGTCGCGTGATGCCGAGGCGCCCCTTACTGGACGGTGCAAGGTCGAGTGGGATCGTCTCGCCGATCATCCGCTCCGCCTCTTCAGCGGCAAGGCGGAAGGTCAGTGCGCCGCGATCAATCTCTGCGCGCGCGTCGCGGATCGGCTTCCCCGCTTCGGCGGATAGGAGTGCGGCGAGCTCGTCCCTGCGCGCGCTAATCCCTGATGCAGTCTTGCGCAAAATGTCGGCGCGCTCCCAGGCGCCAAGCGCACGCATACGTTCAAATCCCGCCTGCGCACCAACCACGGCGCGCTCCATCTGTTCGGCGCTCGCAAGGAAGGTGCTCCCCACCACGTGGCCGTCAAACGGCGAACGGATCTCATGCGGCTGCGGCGACTCCTCCCAGGAGCCGGCCACGAGAATCTTCTGCGCCTTCATGATCCGAGTCTAGCCGAGTGCCGCTGCCGCCCTGGGTGTTGAACCACTTAGAGTGGTGCGCCGCTTAGAGTGCGGCGCCGCGCGGGTAGCTGCCGAGGATGCGCAGTTCGCTGGTCACGGCGGTGAGCTCCTTCATCACCCCCTGCAGCGCCGCGTCGTGTGCGCCCGCGTCAAGGTCCATCCAGAAGACGTACTCCCAGTCGCCCCCCTGGCTCGGCCGCGACTCCAGCTTGCTCATATTCACCCCCGCCGCCGCGATCCGCTGCAGCACGGCGAGGAGTGTCCCTGGCTCATTGCGCACGCCAACAAGGAGGGTTGTCCGTGGCGCGCCGCTGCGCGCGCTGATCTCTGCGCCGTTTGCGGTTGAGCGCAGCACCCAGAAGCGGGTGCGATTGCCTGGGTCCTTCTCAATGCCGCTCGCCAGCTCCACGAGTCCATGCAGCGTTGCGGCGCGTGGCGAGAGGACGGCGGCGGCATCGCGCTCGTTACGATCGTGAATCGCAGCACCAGCGCCAGCGGTGTTGTAGGTGCTGAGTAACTGCCAGTTTCGCGTGCGCAAGAACGGCTCCGACTGCGCCAGCGCCTGCGCATGGCTATAGACGCGCGTGATGTCGTCTAAGGCAACGCCAGGGAGTGCGGCGAGGACAAGGTTCACCGGCACCACCGACTCCCCTACGATCTCCAGCGCACCGTCACGCACAAGGTCCAGTGTCTCGCGCACGGTGCCGTTGACCAGGTTCTCAATCGGCAGGACGCCGAACTGCACGCGACCATCAAGGAGTGCGGCGCGAACATCGGCGAATGAGCCAACGGCGAGGCGCTCCGCCTCTGCGCCGAAGAAGGCGATCAGTGCATCTTCTGCGAATGCGCCTGGCTCGCCCGAGTAGGCGATGCGCGTCGTGCCGCTCATCATCGCTCCTTTGGAACGTTGCGCTCGGAGCGTCGCTCCACGGCGCCACCACTCTTCAGTAGCGCGTACTCCAGCGAATCGGCAAGTGCGAGTGCGGATGCGGAGATGATGTTCTCGCCGACCCCCATCGTTGACCAGGCGTCACCGCCAGCAACCGACTCAATCACCACGCGCGTCTTGGCGCCAGTGGCGGAGCCGCCATCAAGGATGCGCACCTTGTAGTCAACAAGGTGCACCGCGTCCAGCTGCGGATAGAAGGCGCCGAGCCCTTTGCGCAACGCGCGGTCGAGCGCGTTCACTGGGCCGTTCCCATCTGATGCGGTGTGTAGATCTTCACCGCTCACCTGAACGCGCACCGTAGCCTGCGCGCGCGGCTCAGCCGCCTCGCGCTGCTCCACGATGACGGTGAAATCCATGATCTTGAATGGCGCGGAGTAGCCAGGCTTATGGCGCTCAACAAGGAGTTCGAATGAGGCCTCAGCGCCTTCGTAACTCGCGCCGCCCGCCTCCAACTCTTTCACCAGCGCCGAGAGCGTCTTTGAGTCGAGTCCGGAGTTTGCAAGCTCAACGCCGAGTTCCGCCGCGCGGCTCCCCGTGTTCGCCTTCCCGCCGAGCTCTGAGACAACCAGGCGACCACGATTGCCTACGAGCGCCGGATCAATGTGCTGATAGGCGCGTGGCGTCTTCACCTGCGCGGCGCCGTGTACGCCGCCTTTATGAGCAAAAGCGGAGCGGCCCACATACGGCTGGTGATCGTCTGGCGCAAGGTTGGCGATCTCCGCCACCTCGTGCGAGAGGGTGGAGAGATCGGCGAGACGGTCAGCTCCAGCCACCTTGTGCTCACTCTTGAGGGCGAGGTTCGCCATCAGCGAGACCATGTTGGCGTTGCCAGCACGCTCACCGTAGCCGTTGATCGTTGCCTGAACGTGGCGCACGCCTGCGTCAACCGCCGCGAGCGCATTCGCCACGGCGAGTTCTGCGTCGTTATGTGAGTGAATCCCCCAGACCACGTCGCGAGCGCCTTTGTCAGCTGCGAGTGTGGCGCGCGCAGCGCGCACGATCTCGCTCATTCGGTTGGTCAACGTGCCGCCGTTCGTGTCGCAGAGGACCAGGGTGGATGCGCCAGCGTCGCGCGCGGCGCGCAGCGTATCCAACGCATAGGCGGAATCGGCCTCATAGCCGTCGAAGAAGTGCTCGGCGTCATAGACCAGCTCGCGGCCGCGCTCGGCAATGTAGCCAACGCTCTCCGCGATCATGGCGAGGTTCTCCGCGCGTGTCGCCTCAATCACCTCATCTACATGGAGCGTCCAGCTCTTCCCGAAGATCGTGACGATCGGCGTTTCGGCATCCAACAGCGCGTTCAGGTTCGGGTCGACCTCTGGTCGGTTTGACTTGTGGCGCGTGCTGCCAAAGGCGGCGAGCTTGGCGCGCTCCCAGCGAATCTTCTTCGCCGCCGCGAAGAACTCAATGTCCTTCGGGTTCGACCCTGGCCAGCCACCCTCAATCGCTGGCATGCCAAACTCATCGAGCGCACGGGCGATGCGCAGCTTGTCTTGCAGCGAGAGGACGAGGCCTTCGCGCTGCGCACCGTCACGGAGCGTCGTGTCGTAGAGGAGGACCGGCTCCTTCTCGCCGCTCATCGCACGCCACCCTTCGCGTTCAGTACCTGCTCAACGATCAGATCTGTTGCCTCGCGCGTTCCCACCAGGGTGAGGCCCGCCGACTTCAGTGTTGTGGCATCTGCGCCACCCGCAAGGTCGGCGGTTCGCGCTCCTGCGCGTACGGCGGCGGCGACCGCCTCTTCCACCGCGAGTGCGGCATCTGCGTGACCGAGCGACTCGCGCAACATCATTGCGCCAGAGAGGATCGTGCCGATCGGATTCGCCAGGTTCCTCCCCGCAATGTCTGGCGCTGAGCCGTGGATCGGCTCGTAGAGTCCGAAGGTGCCGTGGGTGGTGCGCTTCGTGCCGAGTGATGCCGAAGGGAGCATGCCGAGCGAGCCGGCCAAGACAGCCGCTTCGTCAGAGAGGATGTCGCCGAAGAGGTTCTCCGTAACGATCACGTCAAGCGTTGCTGGCCAGGTGGCGAGGAGCATCGCGGTGGAGTCAACCAAACGGTGCTCCAGTTTTACGTCTGGATACTCGGCACCAACCTCGGTCACCACCTTGCGCCAGAGTCGGCTGGTGGCAAGAACGTTCGCCTTGTCAATAGATGCGAGTCGCTTGCTTCGCTTGCGCGCAAGCTCAAATGCGACCACGGCGATGCGGCGGATCTCATCTTCGTGATACGGAAGCGTATCCACGGCGCGGCGACCGCTCGGCGTCACCTCTTCTCCGGACGGCTTACCGAAGTAGAGACCACCGGTCAGCTCGCGCACCATCATCAGGTCCACACCATTGAGGCGCTCCGGCTTCAGTGGTGAGGCGTCATACAGCTCTGGAAGCACGGTGACGGGGCGAAGGTTCGCGAAAAGTTCGTAGCGCGTACGAAGTGCAAAGAGCGCCTGCTCCGGTCGAACACTTGCGTTCGGGTTATCCCACTTCGGTCCGCCTACGGCGCCAAGGAGGAGCGCGTCCGCCGTATCGGCAACCTCCAGATCCTCTTCGCGAATCGCCACACCGTGCGCGTCGATCGCGCAGCCTCCCGCGGCGATCTCGAGCCACTCAATGGTGAAGCCGAAGCGGCTCCCCGCCGCGTCAAGCACGCGTCGCGCCGAAGCGACCACATCTGGACCAACACCGTCGCCAGGAATGCCAACAACACGGTGGTCATATGCGCCGCTCCGCTGCTGCAGCGGGAGCGCGGCACTCTCCGTTGTGAAGCTCACTGCATCGCCTCGCGCGATCCCTTCGTCGGTGCGCTCGCCGCGCCAGACTCGATCGCCGCCAGCTTGTTCGCGGCGGTGATGTAGGCCACAAGTGAGGCATCAATAATGTTCGTGCTGAGCCCCTGTCCGCTGACAATGCGCGTCTCTGGAAGCGGCTTCCCCGCCGCGTCCATATCAGAGGAGCGGCGGCACTTCACGGAGACCTGTCCCTGAGCATCCTCCCCTTCAGAGACGGCGCGGATCTCGTATTCGGCGAGGTTCGGTCGCCAGCCGAGGGTTGGCTCAATGGCAAGGTCGATCGCCTCATAGAGCGCATCGACTGGCCCGTTTCCGGTTGCCTCAGCCTTGTGATCCTTACCGTTCACCCGCACCTCCACCCGGCCAGCAGAGCCCCCGCCATGAGAGCTTTCTACGCTCCAGTCAACGAGCTCAATCGTTGCGGCGCTGCCCGTGGCGGCGCGCTTATCAACGAGCGCGAGCAGGTCTGCGTCGGTGAGCTCCTTCTTGATGTCGGCGAGCGCGATCGCTTCGCGGTAGAGCGCGTCGAGCGCCTCGCCCGTGAGGTCGTGCCCGAGTTCGGTGAGCTTCGCCTGAAGTCCGCGTCGACCGGAGAGCTTGCCGATCGTCAGCGACGATCCGAGAAGTCCAACCGACTGCGGCGTCATGATCTCGTAGGTGAGCGGATTCTTGAGGACGCCGTCCTGATGAATCCCCGACTCGTGCGCGAAGGCATTCGCGCCAACGATCGCCTTGTTCGGCTGTACCGCAAAGCCGGTGAGGTAGCTGACGAGCCGACTTGCGGCAGTGAGCTGCTCCGTCTGGACGCGGATGTCGTGCGATTCAAACTGGCCCGGTCGCGTGCGCAGCGCCATCACCACCTCTTCCAACGAGGCGTTGCCCGCGCGCTCGCCGAGTCCGTTGATCGTGACTTCAACCTGGCGCGCCCCCGCCTGCACAGCGGCGAGCGTGTTCGCCGTGGCGAGGCCGAGGTCGTTATGACAGTGGACGCTCACGGTGGCGTCGCGACCAACGAGGTCAACGACGCGCTTGGTGAGTGCGGCGTATTCAGATGGAATGGCGTAGCCAACCGTGTCGGGGATGTTCACCGTGGAGGCACCAGCGCCGACCACCGCCTCATACACCTGCATCAGATATTCGTGATCGGTGCGGCTCGCATCTTCGGCGGAGAACTCCACCTCGGCGTCGCGACCGAGTCGCTCGCGCGCGTACTTCACCCACTTCACCGCCTCGGCGAGCGCTGCCTCACGTGTGGTGCGCAGCTTATGCGTCAGGTGAATGTCTGACGTTGCAATGAAGAGATGTAGATGTGGTCGATCGGAGACCTTGATCGCATCAATGGCACGCTGTGGGTCGCCATCCTTGCAGCGCGCGAGCGCCGCAATGCCGATCCCCTTCGTTGACTCGGCGATCTGCCGCACCGCCTCAAAGTCGCCTTCGGAGGCAGCTGGGAAGCCGGCCTCAATGACGTCCACCTTCAGCTTGGCGAGCTGCCGTGCAACCTCCAGCTTCTCCGCAACGGTGAGTCCGGCGCCTGGCGCCTGCTCACCATCACGTAGCGTGGTGTCAAAGATGCGAACCGCACCAGCGGCTACGCCGGGTCCCGGTGCGCCGTTCACTTGCCGGCGCCCTTCTCCGCAGCACCCTGTGCGCCGTCGATATCCACCTCAACCGGGTTGAGGAAGGTCATCTGCCGACGCAGCTCACGACCTACCTTCTCAATCGGATGGCCCGAGTTCGCCGCGCGCAACTTCTTGTAGTTCGGGCGGCCAGCCTCGTCCTCTGCGATCCAGCCCTTGGCAAACGTGCCGTCCTGGATCTCCGTAAGGATCTGCTTCATGCGCGTCTTCACCGACGCATCAATGATGCGCGGCCCTGAGACATAGTCGCCGTACTCGGCGGTGTCTGAGATGGAGAATCGCATGAAGTCCAAGCCGCCGCGGTACATCAGGTCCACGATCAGCTTCAGTTCGTGCATCGTCTCGAAGTAGGCGAGCTGCGGATCGTAGCCAGCCTCAACCAGCGTCTCCCACGCGCTCTTCACGAGCTGCGCCGTACCTCCGCAGAGGACCGCCTGCTCACCGAAGAGATCGCTCTCCGTCTCATCCTTAAATGTGGTCTCCATGATCCCTGCGCGCGCGCAGCCGAGCCCGTTGGCGTAGGCCATGGTGCGCGCCCGAGCGGTGCCGCTTGCATCCTGATGCACTGCAAAGAGTGCAGGGACGCCGCCACCAGAGACGTAGACGGAGCGGACCAGGTGGCCTGGACCCTTCGGTGCAACCATCCCAACGTCAATGCCAGCTGCTGGCGTGATGCGGTTGAAGTGAATGTTGAATCCGTGCGCAAAGAGGAGGAGTGCGCCTGGCTTGATGTTCGGCGCAATCTCCGCTTCGTACGCCTTCTTCTGCGCCGTGTCTGGGACGGCGATCATGATCACATCGGCGCGCTTCGCCGCCTCAGCGGCGGTCATCACCTCAAAGCCATCGGCGGTTGCAACGGGGCGACTCTTTGAGCCCTCCGCAAGTGCAACGATGACGTTGAGTCCCGACTCCTTCAGGTTCTTCGCGTGCGCGTGGCCCTGGCTCCCGTAGCCGACCACGGCAATCAACTGCTTCTCGATGCTCGAAAGTGGCGCCTCTGCGCTGTAATACATCTTGAAACTCATCGCTTCACCTGCTCCTCAATGGACCCGCTTCCACGGGCCATAACTACTGAGCCGGTTCGCACCAGCTCCTTGATTCCGAACTCCCGAAGGAGCTCGACCACACGGTCTACATCACCCGGTTCACCCACGATCTCCACGATCGCGGCGTCATCCCCAAGGTCCACCACGCGACCGTGGTGCATCTCGGCGAGGCTGACAAGTTCTGGGCGGCTCTTGGAGGTGACCCGCACCTTGATCAGGGCGAGCTCGTGCTCCACGATCGCGCTGTCGGTCACGTCCTCAACCTTGAGCACGTCAATCAGCTTGTAGAGCTGCTTCGTTGCCTGCTCCACATGCACCTCGTCACCAAGGATGGTGAGGGTCATGCGGGAGGTGTCGCTCCGCTCCGTCACAGAGACGGCGAGTGACTCAATGTTGAAGTTGCGCGCGCGCATGAGGCTCGCCACGCGATTCAACACGCCTGGGCGATTGTTCACGATCGCGACGATCAGGTGGCGTCGTGCATCGCCGGATCCAGGGAGGGCACGCGCTGGCGCGGCGCCGCTCACTTCGTCGCCCCGCTCGGCGCGTTCGGGTCGGTCGGGTCAACGCGTGGGCCGCTCGAACCTTCGGTGACGTCTTCGCCGTCATCGCCCCACTTGTCAATGAGATCTGAGAGCCCCTTCCCCGCTGGCATCATCGGGTAGACGTTCTGTCGCTCGGCAATCTCAAACCAGATCAGTGCGGGACCATCCACGGCGAGTGCTGCGGCAACGGCGGCGTCCACCTCTTCAGGCTTCGACACCTTCCATGCGGGGAGGCTGTAGGCGTCGCAGAGCTTCAGGTAGTCAGGGCCGGCGAGCTGCTCTGAGTGATAGTTGCCGCCGTAGACGATCTCCTGCCACTGGCGGATCATGCCGAGCTTCTTGTTGTCCATCAACGCGATCTTCACGGGGATGCGCTCCTGAACAATCGTCGCCAACTCCTGGAGCGTCATCTGGAAACCGCCATCGCCAGCGATCGCCCACGAGGTCTTCTCGGGTACGGCAACGGCGGCGCCCATTGCGGCGGGGAGGGCGAAGCCCATCGTGCCGAGGCCCCCAGACGAGAGGTGCGAATTGGCGCGCTTGAAGCCGCCGTATCGCGCCACCCACATCTGGTTCTGCCCAACGTCTGCGGTCAGGTTGGCGTCGTGCTGTGAGCCTTCGGCGATGCGCTCCACCACGAAGTCGGCGGAGAGGACACCGTCGCGCCAGCCGCCAGAGCCGTGCCACGCCGAGCTCTCGCTCGCCGTGCGCCAGGTGGCGAGTTCGGCGAAGTAGTCGGCGCGCGCTGCAGGTGCAACGCTCGGCGTCAGTGGGATGAGCGCCGCAAGGACATGCTTCGCGTCACCAACGATCGGGATGTCCGCAACTACGTTCTTCCCGATCTCGGCCGGATCAATATCAACGTGCACGATTGTTGCCGACGGCGCGAAGGTGCGCACATTGCCGGTGACGCGATCGTCGTAGCGCATGCCAATGCCGATAAGGAGATCGGCCGATTGGATGGCGCGGTTCACATGCTTCCAGCCATGCATCCCCATGTAGCCATAGGCGAGCGGATCACTCTCATCAATGACGCCGATGCCGAGGAGCGTCCACGCCACAGGGATTTGCGCCTTGCGGGCGAGCTCAAGAAGTTCGCGCTCTGCCTGGGAGATGAGGATGCCGTGTCCGGCGAGGATGACCGGTCGCTTCGATGCGGCGATCGCATCGGCGAGCACCTTGATCTGACGCGCGTGACCATCAAGCTTCGGTCGGTACCCCGGAAGTCCCGCCTCAACCTCCGCCTGCGTTGGATGTGGTGCAGTCGTTTCACCCATCAGCGCGTCCTTGGTGATGTCCACGTGCACTGGGCCTGGTCGGCCGCTACGCGCAATGTGGAACGCCTCGGCGATGGCGTGCGGAATCTCATCCGCACTGCGGATCAGGTAGTTGTGCTTCGTCATTGGCAGCGTGATACCCGTGATGTCGATCTCCTGGAAGGCGTCCTTCCCGAGCAAGACGCCCGGAACGTTGCCAGTGATCGCAACCACAGGGACCGAATCGAGCATGGAGGTGCCGATCCCCGTCACAAGGTTCGTTGCGCCAGGACCAGAGGTGCCGAGGCAGACGCCGACCTTTCCTGACGCGCGCGCGAAGCCGTCAGCAGCGTGCGCCGCCGCCTGCTCATGGCGTACCAGGATGTGGCGCAGCCCAGGGTGATCAACGAGCACGTCGTAAAGCGGAAGGATCACGCCGCCCGGGTAGCCCCAGATGATGTTGCTCCCTTGGAGGAGGAGTGCCTCGCAGAGTGCGTCGGCGCCGATGCGTGGGCGTGGGCCGCCGCGTCGCTCAATACGTGCGTCGCGCAGCATCTCCTTGCGCGCGCGCTCAGTAGCGAGCGCCGCACTCGTCCCTGCGCCTGGCACGTGTCCCGTCTGCGTCATCTCTCTCCTTCTAAGAACACGAAACCCCCGCCTCTCTGGCGGGGGTTCTGAGTTCCGTTCGGTGCGACTTCCGCGCTACCCGTCGGTCTCCTCAGCCCCGCTTGGGCTGAATAAGCAACCCAATGAGGAGTAGCTCCTCATTGAAGATCGCCACAGGGCGTACAAAAGCATCGCTCACAATGCTCACTGTTGATGCGCTGCTCGTCTTCATTAGATAGGCAGCCTACCAGAGGGGTACGAGGCGACGCTAGTACGCGGCCCCACCAGCGGTGACGAGGGCGGCACGAAGGCGCTCGGTGATCGCGGCGGCGCTACGTGGGTCAGCGCCGCTCAAGAGCCGCTCCCCCACGCCGAAGCCTGCAGCACCCGCCGCCACGAGGGGTGCGATCTCCTCAAGGGAGACGTTGGTAGGGATGATGCGTGAGGCGGAGCGTGTGGCCAGGAGCGAGCGGAGGAAGGCAGGGGCGTTGATCGCCAGGGCTGGGAAGAGCTTCACCTGGGTTGCCCCCGACCGCTCAGCGAAGGCGATCTCCGTAGGCGTGAAAGCACCGGGGAGCCAGTCCACGCCAGCCGCGGCGCAGACGGCGCCAGTTGGCGCGTCAGTAATGGGCGAGACAACAATGCGTGCGCCGGCGGCACAGACGCGCTGCGCTGTTGCGGCGTCGAAGACGGTCCCCACACCAACCGCAAGGCGCGGGTGTGACGCAGTAAGTCGCTTGATCGCGGCGAGGGCGGCTGGCTCAGCACCTTCGCCGCGGAGAAGGAGCTCGAGTGCCAGGACGCCGCTCGCCACGCAGGCGTCGGCCCAGGCGTTCACCACCGCGTCATCGAGCGGACTGATCGCAGGGAGGAGGCGCGTCTGCGCGAGGACGGCGAGTGGGCTCGGGGCGCTTGATGGTGAACTCATGGCGGGATTCTCGCATGCCGCCGCCTCGCTGGGGCGGCGCGCCGCTCTGGTACGCTCGTTCCATGGCGAAGACGATCGTCCAGAAGATCTGGGATCAGCATGTGGTGAGCCAAGACGAGGGGGCGCCCGCCATCCTCGCTATCGACCTGCACCTGATCCACGAGGTGACCAGCCCGCAGGCGTTCACCGGTCTCCGCACGCGCGGCCTGAAGGTGCGTCGCCCAGATAAGACGGTCGCCACCGCCGACCACTCCATCCCGACCACGCCCCGCAACCTGCCGATCGCCGATGAGATGGCGGCGACCCAGGTGAAGCAGCTCGAGACGAACTGCAACGAGTTCGGCATTCCGCTACACGGCTGGGAGTCGCCGAACCAGGGGATCGTCCACGTCATTGGACCAGAGCTCGGACTCACGCAACCTGGCGCCACCATTGTCTGCGGCGACTCGCACACCGCCACGCACGGCGCGTTCGGCGCACTCGCGTTTGGCATTGGCACGAGCGAAGTGGAGATGGTGCTCGCAACGCAGTGCCTGCTGCAGCGCACGCCAAAGACGTATCTCGTCCGTGTTGACGGAAAGCTGCAGAAGGGCGTCTCCGCAAAGGACATCATCCTCGCCCTGATTGCACGCATCGGCGTGGGTGGCGGAACCGGTCACGTCTTTGAATACGCCGGCGAAGCGATCCGCGCCCTCTCTATGGAGGAGCGCATGACGATCTGCAACATGAGCATTGAGGGTGGCGCGCGCGCCGGACTTGTTGCACCTGACGAGACCACCTTCGCCTATCTCAAGGGCCGCCCTCATGCGCCGCAGGGTGCGGCGTGGGACGAGGCGGTCGCGCGCTGGAAGCAGCTGCCGAGCGACCCAGGCGCAACGTATGACAAGGAGATCGTCATCGATGCGAACACGCTCGAGCCGATGGTCACCTACGGCACAAACCCAGGGATGGGTCTCCCGATCAGTGGCAGCGTTCCGGATCCAGCCACGGAGAGTGACCCTGCGAGCGCACGCGCACTGACGCGCGCCCTTGAGTACATGGATCTCACCGCGGGGCAGAGCATCTTGAATCAGCCGGTCAACACCGTCTTCATTGGAAGTTGCACCAACGGTCGCATCAGCGACCTGCGCATTGCGGCAGCCGTCCTTAAGGGGAAGCACGTTGCCAGCGGCGTCCGCGTGATGGTGGTGCCAGGTTCTGCCGACGTGAAGCGCCAAGCGGAGCGTGAAGGGCTCGACACGATCTTCCGCGACGCTGGCGCCGATTGGCGCGAGGCGGGCTGCTCCATGTGCATCGCCATGAACGGCGATCAGCTCGCCCCCGGCGAATACGCGATCAGCACATCCAACCGAAACTTTGAAGGACGCCAAGGGAAGGGCGGCCGCACCTTCTTGGCCTCACCACTCACCGCCGCCGCAACGGCGCTGAGCGGTCGCATCACCGACCCTCGGACGCTCGCCTGATGGCGGCGCCAAAGGTTGAGCGCTTCAGTAGCGCCCTCATCCCACTCCCTGCAGAGAATGTAGACACGGATCAGATCGTCCCAGCGCGCTACCTGAAAGTCGTCGTGAAGTCTGGGCTCGCCGATGCTCTCTTCCACGACTGGCGCTTTAACGAAGACGGCACTAAGAAGACGCCACCATTCGTCCTTGATGATCCGCGCTACGCGGGGCGAGGCATCCTCGTTGCTGGCGATAACTTCGGCACCGGCTCAAGCCGTGAGCATGCGCCGTGGGCACTCGACGCCTTCGGCATCAAGGCGGTGATCTCAACGAGCTTTGCCGACATCTTCAAAAACAACGCGCTCAAGAACGGCATCCTGCCGATCTCCGTTGACGCAACGGTGCATTCGCAGCTAATGGATGTTGCACGAAGTGGCGACGCGGCGCAGGTGAGCGTTGATCTTGCGAGCGCCGCCCTCACCACTCCAGGCGGCGCAGTGGTGAAGTTCGCGATTGACCCCTTCGCGCAGAAGATGCTCCTCGGCGGGCTCGACGAGCTCGACTTCGTCCGCTCTAAAGAGGCCGACATTGAGGCACATGAACGCGCGCACCCGGGAACCGTCAACACCAAGGCGCCACAGGCGGCAAAGTGAGCGCGAAGAGCCCCTACGACCGGCCGAGCGACCCTGCGAAGCGGCACTCCGCCGCCATGACCGATGGCCCTGATCGCGCGCCAGCGCGCGCGATGCTGAAGGCGATCGGCTTCACCGACGAAGATCTCGCCAAGCCGATCATCGGCGTTGCCACCACCTGGATCGAGACGATGCCGTGCAATTACAACCAGCGCGAGCTCGCCGATGCGGTGAAGCGCGGCATTCGGCGCGCTGGCGGCACGCCGATGGAGTTCGGCACCATCTCCGTCTCAGACGGCGTGGCGATGGGGACCGAAGGGATGAAGGCGTCGCTCATCTCGCGCGAGATCATCGCCGACTCCATTGAACTTGTTTCTGCAGGGCATAGCTTTGACGGCATCGTCTGCCTCACCGGCTGTGACAAGACGAGCCCGGGCGCCGCGATGGCGCTCGGCCGTCTCAACATTCCGGGACTCATCCTCTATAACGGCACGATCCTTCCCGGTTCCTTCAATGGGAAGGACGTCACCGTGCAGAGCGTCTTTGAGGCGGTTGGTGCGTATCGCGCGGGAAAGATCAGCGCCGAAGAGCTCTGGGCGCTGGAGAACGTCGCCTGCCCGGGTCCTGGCGCATGTGGCGGGCAGTTCACCGCCAACACGATGAGCATGGCGATGGAGGTGCTCGGCCTCTCCCCCGCCGGACTGAACGGGATCCCTGCACCAGACCCAGAGAAGATCGCCGCCGCCGAACGCTCCGGCGAGATCGCCGTGCAGCTGGTGCGCGACGATGTGCGCCCGCGTGCACTCGTCACGGAGAAGGCGCTAGAGAACGCGATTCGCGCCGTTGGTGCAACCGCAGGATCAACAAACGCCGTGTTGCATCTGCTCGCCATCGCGCGCGAGTTTGACCTCCCGCTGGAGATTGAAGCCTTCGAGCGACTCGGTGAGTCAACGCCCGTCATCGGCAACCTGATCCCTGGCGGCAGTTACGCCGCGCTTGACCTACACAAGGCGGGAGGCATCGCCCTGGTGCTGCGCGAACTTGCTGCGGGAAAGATGCTTCACCTCAACGAGCGCACCGTTGATGGACGCACCATTGGCGAGATCGCGGCCAGCGCCAAGGAAGCGCCGAACCAGAAGGTGATCTTCCCGATTGACAAGCCGATGTCGCCGAACGGCGGACTCACCGTACTACGCGGCTCACTCGCACCAGAGGGCGCAATCGTCAAGCTCGCCGGACATGCGCGACGTCATCACAGCGGACCAGCGCGCGTCTTCAATGGCGAGGAGGCGGCCTTCGCCGCGATTCGCGCCAACGGCATCAAGTCTGGTGACGTGGTGGTGATTCGCTATGAAGGGCCAGTCGGTGGACCGGGGATGCGCGAGATGCTCGCCGTCACCGCCGCACTCGTTGGTCAGGGACTCGGTGACGAAGTGGCGCTGATCACCGACGGGCGATTCTCAGGCGCAACGCACGGCTTCATGGTGGCGCACATCGCACCTGAAGCGGCGCTCGGCGGACCGATCGGCCTCATTGAAGAGGGTGACACGATCACCATTGATGTTGCCGCGCACGAGCTGCGACTTGAGGTTGATGCGGGGACGCTCGCCACGCGCCGCGCCGCCTGGCGCGCACCAGCGCCGCACTACAACGGTGGCGTGTGGGCAAAGTACGCCGCACTCGTCAGCAGCGCCTCAGACGGCGCTATCACCACCGGAAAGCGGCTGAAGCGCGCACTCGACACCGCAGCAGAGAGGTAGGGGCGCCATGAGTCCAGCAAAGCCAATCGACCCGCGCGACCCGCGAAAGGGGCTCCGCGGCCTGGATGTCCCCGTCATCCCAGGGAGCGAGGCGCCAGATCCTGAGCGTGCAGCGGAGCAGGAGCGCCGTGGCCTCTTCGGCGTGAAACTGATCGTCGGCGGACTCGTGGGAACCGCCATCATCTTCACGATCCTCGACATCATCACCCAGCGACTCGGAGGCTAAATTGAGCAGCTCACAGTTCGCCGCAACCGCCGCCGAGCGATTCCCGAAAGGGCTCCCCTCCGCCTCCGTTGATCCAGCACTCCTAAAGAAGATCGGCGCCGAAGCGTCGCAGGATCTGGTGCAGCTGATTCGCGCCGAGAGCGTCAACCCGCCAGGAAATGAGACACGCGCCGCCAAGGTGCTGATTGAACTCCTGAAGCGCGAGGGTTTGGAGCCAGAGTTCTTCGAGCCGATCCCCGATCGCGGCAACGTCAGCGTGCGCCTGCGCGGCAGCGCCTCCGCCGCCAACCCATCGCTTAACCCGCGCGACAAGGAGAACGGCGCACTCCTCCTCTTCGCGCACCTGGACGTTGTCCCCGCAAACCAAGACGGCTGGACGGTGAACCCATTTGAAGGCGTCGTAAAGGACGGCTACGTCTGGGGTCGCGGCGCAGTTGATATGAAGGGGGCGCTCGCCGTGCAGGTTGGCGTGATTCGACTCCTCTGCGCCCGCGCACGCGCCGCAGGTCTGAATCCAGCAAAAGATCCGATCCCCGGACTCCGACGCGACATCATCCTCACCGCCACGGCGGACGAGGAGACGGGCGGCGAAGACGGGATTGCACTCGTCCTCCGCGATCGAAAGCACTGGCTCGATGCCGCCGTTGGACTCACTGAGGCGGGGGGTATGACAATCACCGCCGCCGGCCGGCGCATCTATCCGCTGCAGGTTGCTGAGAAGGGCTTCGCTCGATTCAACGTCACCGTAAGCGGACGATGGGGCCACGCCTCCATGCCAGATAGCGACAACGCTCTCCTCCGCGCCGCGCAGATCGTGGAGCGCGTCTCCGTCCCTGGCCCCGTGCAGCTTGTTGCGGAGAACGAGGCGTTGATTGGTGCACTTCGTGCCGCACTCCCTGAGCAAGCGATCAAGCGTCTGGAGCGCCTCCTCGCCGAGAAGACCTTCAGCGATGCGGTTCCACTGAACAGCGAAGCGCCAACCGCCGGTTGCGCTCCGGAGCTGCTCCGTGCACTTCGCGCCGTCCTGCGCAACACGTTCGCTCCAACAATCATCGCCTCAGGAATTCGCTCCAACGTGTTGCCAGGTTCGGCCACGCTCACCGTTGATAGCCGCATCCTCCCAGGCACCACGCGCGAGCAGGCGCAGGCGGCAATGATGGAGCGCATCGGTGCCGACCTCGCACCGTTCGTCAAGGCGGAGCTGACCGAGTACGGCGACGCGGTGAGCAACCCGATGGATCACGAGATTCTCGGCATTGCATCAGCTGCGATTCGTGCGCGCGACAGTGAGGCGATCCTGATGCCAGCGGTTGCGCCATACGCCACCGACGCAAAGATCACTGTTCCAGCTGGGATCCCAACCTACGGATTCTCGCCATATCTGTTGGATCCGAAGGAGCGCTTCATGGAGCGCTTCCACGGCGTTGACGAACGCGTCTCAGAAGAGGCGCTCGCCTGGGGCGTTGAGGTCCTCTACGACGTCACCCTGGGGTACGCGGGGGAGTAGCCGGCGCGCGCGTCGCTAGCGCAGCAACCGCCGCCGCAACAAGTCCCCGCTCCGCAGCCGGTAGTCGGCGCACCACGCCAACGAACTGCTCGGCACGACCGCGATCGATTGCGGTGAGCATCGCCTCCCCCGCCACAGCAAGAAGGTGCACGCGACGACGTCGATCATCGGCGCTGATCACGCGCAACAGCTTGCGCGCAACGAGCCTGGCCACGAGCCGGCTGGTGGCCGAGTGTGATCGTCCGAGTTCCGCTGCGATCTCTGCAACATTGCGCGCCCGTCCATCGGCGAGGAGATAGAGCGCCGCAACCTGGGCGAGCGAGAGATCGGTCGGCGCCAACTGCTGCGCGGTGGAGAGGACGAGTTCGCGCCAGAGCCTGCGAATGGAGACGATGCGGCCACCGATCTCGCCGAGGCTTTGACGACGACGCGATACCTCGTCGATCCCGCTACCGAGGGGTGCTCGCCCCGCACCTGCGATACGACTACGCAGCTCATCCGCAGCACGGGAGAGGTCTGGTAGACGGCGTCTCTTA
>QWRJ01000012.1 GCA_003670475.1 Candidatus Limnocylindrus primus
GCGCAGTTTGAGTGGATCATCTGGGTCTTCGGCGCCTTCCTGCTCTGGACCGGTGTCGCCATGTTGCGATCTGGAGGCCATGCGGGTGAGGGGGAACCCTCCGCGGTGAAATTTGCGAAGCGCTTTATTCACGTCACTGAGGACTACAACGAGGAGCGCTTCCGCGTCACCGTCAAAGGTGTCAAGAAGTTCACGCCAATCTTTCTCACCATCGTCGTCATCGGCATCATTGACCTTATCTTTGCGGTGGACAGCATCCCTGCCATCTTCGGCATCACGCTTGATCCATTCATCGTCTTCACCTCAAACGCATTCGCAATCCTTGGCCTAAGGAACATGTACTTCCTGCTCGCAAACGCGCGGGATCAGTTCCACTACCTCGGGGCGGGACTCGCTTTTGTCTTGATGTGGATCGGCGCAAAGATGATCCTGCCAGCGATCAATCACGACTGGAAGGTTCCACCACTCGTGAGCCTTGTGATCGTGATCTCCATCCTGACCGTCGCAATCGTCGCCTCCATCATGCACTCACGCCGAAGCGCAAAGCGTTCGTAGCGCTCATCTTTACGGTCAGCGACTCGCCGCCTGATCGAATGCGCCAAACTCTCTCCATGAATCGGCGACCGCTCTTGAAGACTCGTCTCCGCTCTTTTCTGCTCGCCCTGCTTCTTGTTGCTGGAGGCCTTGTCGTGAACGGCGCCTCGCCTCTCCCTGTTGCGGCGGCCGAGGACGCGATTCCCGAGATCCCAAGCTGCGCAACCCTCTTGGCGCGCAAGGTGACCTTTAACGCGACGACAGTTTCAATTGAGGGCGAGGAGCTCACCAAGGAGCGCCTGCGAAAGCAGTGGGCAACATCCGTACTCGATCCGATGTACCGACTCTCGTCAAACTATGTTCCGACAACGTTGACCTGGATCACCACGCAGGCGGTTGCCTCACCAACCAAGGGGGTCTTCCTGTTGCGTCGCAGCGCTGCAACAGCGCTCCGAAGCATGTTTCTTGCTGCGCGTGGGGCGGAGGTTCAGCTGCGCATCATCTCCGCATATCGCTCCTACCAGACGCAGAAGACAACGTTCGCCTACTGGGTGGAACAGTCAGGGCTGCAGCTCGCGCGAAAGTACAGTGCGATCCCTGGCCACTCCGAGCATCAGCTCGGCACGGCGGTAGACCTTGGCACCCTAGGTGCAGGTACGCCGTGGGGGAGCGCCTCATTTGCTACGTCACCAACCGCGATCTGGCTAATGGAGAACGCGTACAAGTTCGGTTTCGTTCGTTCATACCCGGCTGGGGCGAAGCGCGTGGCGCTGAGCTGCTACGGCAGTGAGCCGTGGCACTGGCGCTACGTTGGTCTCAACCTTGCGTATGAGATCGTCTGCAGCGAGCAGGTGCCGCGCATCTTCCTCTGGAACAAGCAGTACGGCGGCGAGCGCGTGATCGGCGAGAACTGCGGTGCACTGCAGGTCCCAGCAGGCTACCCGGTTGATGGCGATGCAGATGGCGACGGAGTGCTGGACGAGGTCGACAACTGTCCTGACGTCTTCAACCCTGACCAGATCGATAGCGATGCGAACGGGATCGGCGATGCCTGCGAACCGGTGGTGAGCCCAAGTCCGGAGCCAACGCCAACCCCTACGCCGTAGGGTTACGCCTCAGGCGCGGGCGCTGGGGGCGCCGCGCGGGTGCGCCGGTAGTAGGCGACCACACCGAGCGTCACCGCTGCGAAGAGGACCTCAGCGCCAAGAATCCCGATGACCGGGAGGAGGAGCACGGTGCTGAGGTTGGCAACTGTGTGGAGTGCGATCGGTAGCACGAGTCGCCGAGCGAGATCGCGCTTTCCGCCGCCCTGTTGTACCGCCCGAAGGACAAAGAGCGTCAGCGTGATGTGCAGCACGGTGGCGAAGATGCGCTCAGTAATTGAGAGGGTAGCAACGCCAATGCTCTGTCCTGAGAGGAAAGTGATGGCGGTGGTGAGCGACTCACTCGATTCGGCTGGCAGATTCGCGTAGACACTTCCGTCTGCAGCGCCGCTCAGGAGCGCGATTGCCGCAAGGGATGGAAGAAGGGTGAAGATCACCGCTTCAATCGCAGCATGGCCGAGTCCAAAGGCGATCCCTGCACCTTCGCTGCGCATGCGCTTTGCGGCAGTGGAGAGGATCAGTGCGCGGCTCCCCTCTTCGAAAATGCCAGCGGTAAGCGAAGCAACAACCACAGAGAGTGTCCATGTGGCGCTGCCACTCTCCGGCGCTGCGTTACCAATGACGAGCGCGCTGATCAGTGTGAGTGCCGGAAGGCGCGCCGCCTGACTTAAGACAAAGGCAACGCCGCCCCACGCCCACGGTGCGAGTCCGCCGCCGAGCCTACGCGCAAGGATCACGCCGCCAACAACGAGCGTGATGAGAGCACCAGCCATAAAGGTATAGGCGCCCTGTGCGGCGGCGAGCTCGGCCGCGCCGATCACCTCTTCCGCCGCGGTCGCTTCCCTCGTCGCGCCCCTGCGCTAAAGGTGGTGTAGGCAACAAATGTCGCTGCAACCACTGAAGAGACGAGGCCGATGAAGAAGACGAGGAGTGGCGCAGCGCCAAGATCAACGATGCTCGTAGGGATTACGCCGAGAAGTGCCGTTACGGCGCCAGTCACAATCCACGCACGTCCAACGCTGATGTGCGCCGCATCCCACGCTGCAACGCTCTCCAGCGTCCACGGGAGGCGCACTCCAATGGTGTAGTTCTGCTTGATCTGCGGCATTGCGTACCCGAGCAGCACGAAGAGTGCACCGAGAACAACCGGTATGGCGTGATCGAGTCGCGCCGCTTCGCCGTAGCCCGAGTTGATGATCGCCGACTGCGTGACGGCGAAGAGGAGGATGAGCCCCATTCCAACGTAGCCAACCGCTTCGGCGCTGCGCACGATGTTGTCGCGCTTCGGATCAAAGCGGATCGCGAGCGCCGTCAACAGCGCCGTGAGGCCAAAGATGGCTGGGAGGAGGAGGAGCGCCTCGCGTCCAGCAAAGCCGTCAGCGATGCCGTCAACGTTCCAGTGAATGGCGAGCTGTGCATCTGCTGGAAGTGTTTGGAAGGCGGTAAGCGTGAAGAAGGCGGTTGCTGCGAGCGCAACGGTGGAGACCACCCGCGCGACAGGGTTCACTAGAGCCCCTTGATCTCGGAGACAACCTGCGAGAGGACACCCTTCGCGTCGCCGAAGAGCATCGAAGTCTTCTCAAGGTAGAAGAGCTCGTTCTCAATGCCGGCGAAACCTGTTGCCATACCGCGCTTCACCACGATCACCTGCTCCGCATCCTGCACGTTGAGAATCGGCATGCCGTAGATCGGCGAGGCAGGGTCACTCTTTGCGGCGGGGTTTGTGACGTCATTCGCGCCAATGACGAGTGCAACGTCGCAGGAGCGGAACTCTTCGTTGATCTCTTCAAGATCGAAGAGGTGGTCGTATGGAACGTTCGCTTCGGCCAAGAGCACATTCATATGTCCTGGCATGCGACCGGCTACTGGGTGAATGGCGAATCGCACGCGTCCGCCGCGCTTCTCAATCAGTTCGGCGAGCTCGCGCACCGCATGTTGCGCCTGTGCCACCGCCATGCCGTATCCAGGAATGACGATCACGTTGCGCGCATAGCCGATGCGCATTGCCGCATCTTCGGCGCTGATGCTGCGCGTGGTGAGACCCTCGGCGCTCTTCACCGAGGCGGCCGCCTTCTCGCCACCAAACGCACCAAAGAGGACGTTTGCGAAGCTGCGATTCATCGCCTTCGACATCAGGATCGAGAGGATGAAACCGCTCGCGCCGTCCAGCGCACCGGCGACGATCAGGATGTTGTTGCCGATCGCGAAGCCCGTGGCGCTCGCCGCGAGTCCCGCATATGAGTTGAGGAGGGAGACCACAACTGGCATGTCTGCGCCGCCGATCGGCAGCACGAGCGTGACGCCGATCACGAGGGCGAGGAGGGTCATCAGGCCGAAGAGGAGGACGCCGTTATCGGCACCTGCGCCAGGGCCGCCCGATTGGGTGGCGATCAAGTAGATCCAGAGTCCGATCGCGCCAACAAAGATTGCCGCATTGATGATCTTCTGGCCTGGGAAGGTGATCGGCTTCCCTGAAATGAATCCCTGCAGCTTCCCGAACGCCATGAAGGAGCCGGTGATGGTGAGTGCGCCGAAGATCGTTTCAAAGCCGAGCGCCACCATCTTCACCGCCCCTGGTCCACCAGGAACATCACGGTAGTGAAGGAACTCGGCGATGCCGACGAGGGTGACAGCGAGTGCGCCGAACATGTGGCTGACGGCGATGCGCTGTGGCATGGCGGTCATTGGGACGAGCAGACCCATCGGGAGGCCGATGGCTGAGCCAACGACAAGTCCAATGATGATGAACTCGTAGGTGATGATCTCGTGGTTTAGCAGCGTGCCGATGATGGCGAGCAGCATGCCCGCCGCGGCGAGCTGCATGCCGCGACGCGCGGTGTCTGGCTTGGTTAGCCCGCGCAAACCGAGGATGAAGGCTGCAGAGGCGGCGATGTAGGCAACCTGAACGAAGAGGGCGCCGATCTGCGGGCTCACTTTGGCGCCTCCGTCTTCTTGAACATCTTCAGCATACGGTCAGTAATGACGAATCCGCCGACCACATTGATTGTTGCGGCCGCAACGGCAACTGCACCCATGACGTTGATGTAGAAGGGTCGCTCAGCACCTGCAATGACAAGGCTCGCCACCAAGCTGATCGCGGAGATGGCGTTTGTTGCCGCCATCAGCGGCGTGTGCAGAAGCGGCGGCACCTTGGTGATGATCTGGAATCCGGTGAACGCAGCGAGCAAGAAGACGTAGACCTCCACGATCTGTGCATCGATCAGCGTGCCGCTCGCGCTGGCGCTCTCCGCTGCAGTGAAGCCGCCGCTCAGCAGTGTGATGGCGACGGTTGCTGCGCCGAGTGCCGTTGCAACTGCACTGATCATCTTTCTACTCCTATCGCTTCACAGGTTCGCCAGCGTTGGTGATCAACATTGGCCCAGCGATCTCATCAGCGGCGTCAATCTTGAGGCTCTTATCTTCAGCGGTAAGGTGTGCGATCAACGTGCGCACGTTGGTGGAGAACATCTGCGACGCGTGTAGCGGGACGCTCGCCGGAAGGTTCGCGGCGCCAATCAAGTGCACGCCGTGCTTCAGCACCGTCTCACCGGAGACCACCCCTTCAACGTTTCCGCCAGATTCAGCGGCGATATCCACCACCACAGAGCCTGGCCGCATTGTGGCGAGCATCGCGTCCGTCACAAGGATCGGCGCCTTGCGACCAGGGATCAGCGCCGTAGTGATCACCAGGTCTTGGCTGCTGATGTGCGCCGCAATGATCGTTGCGTTCTGCGCCGTCTCATCGTCTGTCTGCGCGCGCGCATAACCGCCGGTTCCTTCGGCCTTCGCCGCAGGTTCAACGAACTGCGCGCCGAGTGAACGCACCTGCTCGCCAGCGGCGCCGCGCACGTCGAACGCAGAGACAACGGCGCCGAGTCGGCGCGCCGTGGCGATCGCCTGAAGTCCTGCGACACCAGCGCCCATGACGAACGTCTTCGCCGGCGCAATGGAGCCTGCTGCGGTGGTGAGCATTGGGAGGAACTTGTCGAGCGCTGCGGCGCCGATCAGCGCCGCCTTGTACCCAGCAACGCCGCTCTGCGATGACAGAACGTCCATCGACTGTGCGCGAGTGATGCGCGGGACGAGTTCCATCGCAAGCGCGGTGATCTTGGCGCTCGTCAACGCCGGGAGAATCTCTTCGTTGGCACCTGGCGTCAGGAGCGAGATCAGGGCACATCCCTTGGGGAGCGCGGCGGCCTCGTCGGCGCTCGGCTTGCGCACCTTCACCACGAGCTGTGGCGCTGCAGCGCTCAGCGCGACCGCATCTGCAACCAGCGTGGTGCCCGCCTTCTCATATGTGGCGTCTGGGAAGCCTGCGGCGGCACCAGCACCGCGCTCAACAAAAATCTGGTGGCCTGCGGCGATCAGCTTTGCGGCAGCGTCAGGGACGAGCGCCACACGGCGCTCCCCTGCAATCCTCTCGCGCAAGACGCCAATCTTCATCGTGTAATCCTATCGCTCGCCGTGATTCATGCAGGGAGATACGGTCGGTATGCGGGGCTCCACATCGCCGCATCCACAAGTTCAGGAATTCGATCGACTGGAGTCGCAGGGGCCCAGCCACCTGCCACGCCCGCCTGGATCACCGCGATCGCAATACTGCGACTGATCGCGCGGAGCTGCGCGATCGGCGGATAGATGGAGGCGCGCGCTGGGGGAGTGAGTGCCGCGAGAGTTTCTGCGGCAATCAGGAAGGCCTCATCTGGGATGCGGGGGAGGTGCCCCGCAATTGCGGCAAGGCCAACGCCAGGGAAGATATAGACGTTGTTCGCCTGACTAATCGCCTCAGCCTTCCCGCCAACAAGGACCGGCTCAAATGGCGAACCGGTTGCAACAACCGCGCGCCCCTCACTCCACTGCAAAATATCTGACGGTGTTGCCTCAGCGCATGAGGTTGGATTAGAGAGCGGCCAGATCAGTGGCGCAGGAGCTGCCGCGGCGGCGGCGCGAATTGCCGCCTCTGTAAATGCGCCCGCCTGACCGCTTGTCCCAAGGAGTGCGGTTGGTCGTGCCGCGCTAATGATGGCCTCTAACGTTGACGTGCCGCTCAGCGTGTCAAGATTCAGCGCGCACAGTGTTGTGGCGGAGAGTGCGAGCTCGCTCTTTCCGTCGGTGAGATCGCTCCGTCCGTCATGCACGATTCCCTTGGAGTCCATCGCGATGATTGCACTCGCGCGCTCATCGGCGCTCATCCCAACACTCTCGAGGTAGCGGCGCAGGAGGCGCACGATGCCGAGCGTTGCGGCGCCTGCGCCGTAGAAGAGGAAGCGCTGGTCGCTCATCTTCTTACTGCCAGAACCGCCACCCGCGTTAATGGCGGCAATAATTCCGGCGAGCGCAACGGCGCCCGTCCCTTGGATATCGTCATTGAATGACGGCACGGTGCCGCGATAGCGCTCAAGGATCTTGATCGCATTCTGCTGCTTGAAGTCTTCCCACTGGATCACGCAACCTGGGAGCGCCATCGCCACCGCCGCGACGAACTTCTCAATGAACGCGTCATACGCTGCGCCGCGCAGCCGCGGCTTCCGCCAACCGAGATACGTTGGATCGTCGAGCAGTTCTTTGTTGTCCGTCCCAACATCAAGTGAGACGGGGAGCGCCCACGCCGGATGTATTCCAGCGGCGGCGATGTAGAGCGAGAGCTTGCCGATCGGAATCCCCATCCCGCCAACACCAAGATCGCCGAGGCCGAGGATGCGCTCGTTGTCTGTCACTACGATCAGTCGCGTCTCGCCGCCGCCAGCAGCGTTGTGTAGCAGCTCTGGAATGCGGTCCTGATCATCTGGTGTGATCCAGGCGCCACGTGCGCGGCGCCAGATCTGACTCCAGCGCTTGCACGCCTCACCAACGGTTGGTGTGTAGACCACGGGGAGGAACTCCTCCATGTTTTCGGCGAGGAGCCGATAGAAGAGTGTCTCGTTGCGATCCTGCAGCGCGGCGAGTCCGATGTAGCGCTCTAGTGGATCCTGCTTCCGACGAATCTTCTGCAGCTCCACGGCGACCTGCTCTTCAAGTGTGAGCACCGTGGCGGGGAGGAGCCCATCCAGGCCGAGAAGGCGCCGCTCTTCGCGACTGAAGGCGGTGTCCTTGTTCAGCGTGGGGCGGCTCAGTAGTGCCTTGCCACGCTCTTTGACCGCGATTGGGGGGAGGGGTGCTGCCATTGGAGACTCAGGATAGCCGTGCGGCGGGTGTAGAGTTCTGAGCATGGCCGCATCGATCCTTGTTGTTGAAGACGATCCAGCCGTCGCCCTCGCGCTTGAAGTGGCGCTGAAGGGCGAGGGGTATCTCCCCCTGCTCGCCGCCACGGGAGATAAGGGGCTGGAGATCGGCCTGGCGCAGGCGCCGGACCTGCTGATCCTTGACGTCCGCCTCCCAGGGATAGACGGCTTTGAGCTGCTCCGCCGACTCCGTGCCGGCGGCTCAAAGGCGCCTGTGATCATTCTTACAGCGCGCGACGAAGAGGTGGACACGATCCTCGGCCTTGAGCTCGGCGCCGATGACTACATGACCAAGCCGTTCCGCGTCCGTGAGCTGCTCACCCGCGTGAAGTCGCACCTTCGTCGTGCCTACGGCGACCTTGCCGACGCGCTTGGTGGGCGCATCATTCGCGCGGACGAGCTACTGATCGATCTTGAGCGGCGGCGCGTCAGCCGCGCTGGGAAGAAGATCTCGCTCACCCCAACGGAGTTTGAGATCCTGCGCCTCCTTGCAGAGAAGCCGGGGCGCGTCTTCAGTCGCCGCGACCTGCTTGAACGCGTCCGCGATTACGACGCCGCCATCTCGGGCGATGAGAAGACGATCAATGTCCATGTGAGCCATCTACGCGACAAGGTGGAGGAGGATCCGTCGAACCCTCGCTTTGTGATGACCGTCCGTGGCGTGGGCTACGCATTTGCTGATAGGAGCGAGCGCGGCGAGCGGAGCGGATCCTGAACTCGCTCTTCTCGCGCCTCTACGGACTCCCGCCGCGCGGTCTCCGCGCGCGACTAACGGCTGCCTTCCTCGGCATCGTTGCGATTGCACTCTTCACTTCTGGGTTCGTCGTGGTGGAGCGGATGAGCAGAGAGCTGGAGTCGCAGGAGTTCACTTCGCTGCAGGTGCGTCGGATGGCGGTGGCAAGCTCTGCGCGCAGCATTGCAATTGCCGCAGCCGGCGAGCAGGCGATCATCACAAAGGCTGGCGCACTCTCGCCTACGATCCAGGAACGCTTCTTGCTTCAGGATCCAGAACTGCAAGGCCTTGCAACAGTGATCGCACGCGCCGATGTGCGCATTCAGTTCGGCTCATGGGATGAGGCGCAACAGCTTTTCACACCACTGACTGACGCCAAGTTCACCATTGATTCTTCTGGCGTAGAGCCAACAGCTGGCGAGCGACGAGATCCGATTACGAGCGGCTCTGAGGTGGTGGTGCTCGGCGGAACATCCACCGTTGGCGCAATGGAGATCACACTCGTGCAACCGCTCTCCACGCGCGTCACGCGCATCGCGCAGATCACGAGTCTAGTGCTGCTCGTTGGCATCTTGGCGCTGCTGCTCACGATCCTTTTCGCCTCGCTCGCCGCACACCGATTTGCGAAGCCAGTACGACTCTTATCGGAAACAGCGAGCAGGATTGGCGACGGTGATCTCTCCGCACGTGTCCCAACCGGAAGCGAGGTTGCGGCGAACGTAGAGATGGAGGCGCTCTTGAGCCAGTTCAATCGCATGGCGGGTCGCCTTGAGGGGACGGTTGCGGCGCTTCGTCGTGAGCGCGATCGCGGGCAGGAGCATCTGGCCGATGTCTCGCATGAGCTTCGCACGCCGCTCGCCGCACTCCGCGCCTTCGTAGACCTACTCGACGAAAGCGCAGCGACCGATGCCGCAACGAGAAAGCGACTCCTGACCGAAGCGGGCAACCAGCTTGAGCGTATGGATGCACTCACGGCGAATATCTTGGAACTCTCTCGATTTGACGCAGGGATTGCGCGTCCCCACTTTGTAGAGGGAGATTTGCGCTCGAGTGTTCGTGCGGCGATTGAGCAGGCCGCCGTTGGCGCACGACGACGCGGCGTTGCGCTCGATGAGCGCCTCCCAGCGCGACGGGTGATGGTGCGCCATGACGGAACACTTGTTGGCCAGGCGGTAGCGAACCTTGTTGCTAATGCGTTGAAGTTCACACCGCGCGGCGGGAGCGTCTCCGTTGCGGTTCGTCCGCTTGCAACTGGCGCCGCAACGATCACCATCTCAGACAACGGGGTTGGTATCTCCGCCGAAGAGTTGCCGCGCATCTTTGATCGCTTCTATCGCGGCACAGAGGGGCTCGCTGCGGCCCGCAAGGCAACGCGTGCCTCAGGTTCTGGACTCGGCCTTGCCATCGTCAAGTCAATTGTTGATATGCATGCAGGCCGGATTGTGGTGGAGAGTCTCCTTGGGAGCGGAACGAGTTTCACACTGACGCTTCCAGCAGATCCTGAACAGATCGCCGATGAGACGGTGGAGCCAGCGCCAGCACCGCAAGGACCAGCATCGCTGATCAGTGTGGGGCGCCGCGCCGCAGCGCTGCTCGGAGAGGTTGCGAAAACTTCACTTCGTCTTCGGCAGGTTCTTCGCGCCGATGCCTCATCATCTACAGTTGAAGAGCAGGGCACACCGCGTGACGCCGCCGCGTCAGCCGACGACGCCACCAAGTCAACAAAGGAGAGAGCGTGAGCAAAGCGTCAGATCCGACGGACGAACGCAGCCAAGAGCCGCTCCGCTTTGAGCCAGAGCCGGCAGAGAATCCCCAGCCCTGGGTTGAGAAGCTAGATGACGGATACCCGAAGCCTGAACCGCTCCTTGGCGACGGCGGCGAGGCGCCGGCAGAGAAGCGAATAAGCGCGATTGGACGCCGAGCGATCCTCGGCCTCCTCGCCCTCTCACTCATCTTTGGTGCTGCAGGTGGCGCAGGGGCAACCGTGCTACTGCTTGGTGGCTTCAACGGGAGTGGAGATATCGGCGAGCAGATCCGTCAGACGCTCGTCTCAGAGCAGTCCGCGACCGTCAGCGTTGCCGAGCGCATCTCACCGGCGATCGTCACCCTAGAAGTGACAGGTGTCGACGGTGAATCAGTTGGATCTGGTGTGATCTATTCGGCAGACGGTTGGATCGTCACAAACCGACACGTAGTTGAGGGCGCAACCGCCATGACCGTTCATCTTGAGGACGGGCGTGACTTCCCTGGGCTTGTCTATGGCATTGACACGCTGACCGATCTCGCGATCGTCAAGGTGGAGGCGACCGGACTCACCGCCGCAACGCTCGGTCGCTCGAGCGCCATCCAGGTTGGCCAGACCGCTATTGCGATCGGCTCGCCTCTCGGCGTCTACACGAACTCGGTGACGGCAGGAATCATCTCCGCTATCGGGCGAGAGATCACCACCGAGTCTGGTCGGCTCGACGGCCTCCTTCAGACGGACGCCGCGATCAACCCGGGAAACTCCGGCGGCGCGCTCGTTGACTCAAGCGGCGCCGTGATTGGGATCAACACCGCCATCTCCACCGAAGGGGCGGGGATCGGCTTCGCGATCCCAATTGACATCGCACGACCGATCATGGAGCAGGCGCTCGCTGGGATTGAGCTCTCCCGCCCATGGATCGGCATCCGCTACGTTGCCCTTGATCGCCGCACTGCGGCGGAGAACAACCTCACCCTCTTCCAGGGCGCCTGGATCTCAGGCGGCACGGAGTCTGGAATCGTGCCAGGGAGCCCCGCCGAAGTGGCCGGCCTCGCCGACGGCGACATCGTCACCAAGGTGCAAGGCGTCCTCATTGACGAACAACACCCACTGCAAGACCTCTTGGTCCAGTACTCGCCTGGAACGGTGATCATCTTGGACGTGCTCCGCGCCGGGGTAACAGTTCAGATCTCGGTCACCCTTGGGATTCGACCGAACCAGTAGTCGCTAGGCGGTCAAGGCTCCCGTCGTCGGGGAGCTTGCCTTCACGCAAGAGACGCTCGCGCACCGCGCCAACCAGATAGAGCGACCCTGCAACGATCACCGCGCCACGATCACGCGATGCTGCGTTGAGCGCTGCGCGCGGATTGGCAGCGGTCTCAACCTTTGCGCCGAGCCCCGCTCCACGCGCCATCGCGGCGAGCGCCTCTGGTGATGAAGAGCGATCATCGCCCACACTCGTGCAGATTACGCGCGCCGATTGCAGTAGTGACGAACGTGCGAGTTCACTAAAGATCTTCGCGATTGACTTGTCCGCCATTGCTGCAAAGATGAGCGTTACGCCACTCAACCCACTCTCGCCATCAGCGTCACGGAGGAGCGGAGCAAGATCGATCACTGCAGATGCGAGTGCAGCAGCACCATCTTCATTGTGTGCACCATCAAGTAAGAGATCGCGCTGATCGCTTGAGCTGAATGCGCCGCTGATCAACTCCATTCGCCCCGGCCAACGTGCGGCGGCGAATCCAGCCCTGATCTCTTCGTCGCTCACCGTAGTGAGTCCCGCAGACTTCATTGCGTCAAGCGTGGCGAGCGCCACCGCGGCGTTCTCTCCTTGGTGGCGCCCAAGGAGCCCCACCCTGACGGCGCCGAGGCGTGGCAGCTCAACCTCAATGCCGTCGCGTCCCAGTGTTCGGATTGCTCCATGCGTTGCAATGGTGAGTGGCGCATTAACCGCCGCCGCAACGCTCTTGATCACGCTCAGCGCTTCGCCCCTGTCAGTTGCCCCCGTGACTGCGCGATCCCCACGCATGATGATCGCCGCCTTCTCACCAGCGATTTCCTTGATGGTTTCGCCTAGATACTCCTGGTGATCAAGACCAACGTTGGTGACAACGGCAACGCCGCCATCCCATGCGTGCATTGCATCAAGTCTCCCGCCGAGCCCAACCTCCACAACGGCGCGATCGATGCCAGCGGCGTGAAAGCCGTCAAAGACGACGCCGGCGAGGAGTTCGAACTCGGTGACGGGACCGACGCGCGACTCAATCCGGTCGGCGGCATCGAGGGCTCGCTCCACCGCCACGGCGAATTCAAGTGGGGCGAGCGGGCGGCCATCAATGCGAATCCGCTCGCGGTATGAGACGAGATGTGGCTTTGGAGTACTGCCGTGTCGGACCCCAGCGGCGCTCAGGGCGGCGGAGATCAGCGCGCCGACACTCCCCTTCCCATTGGTCCCAGCAATGAGGGCGCCGCGCACGGTGCGTTCAGGGCTCCCGAGCTCCTCAAGAATGGCGCGCGAGCGCTCAAGTCCAAGGCGGACGCCGAAGCGCCCTCGTGCGGAGATTGCGACGAGCGCCGCCTCCCATGCGTCGTCGCCGCGGCCACTTGCGATTGCCGCGGTCATCTGTTCACGCGCAGCACGCACACGCTCTTTGAGGGCTGCGACGAGTGTTGGGTCCGAAGCGGCGTCAGGCATTTGTTGAGCGTAGCGGTCTTCCTACAAGCCGTGCCACAATCGTGACCATGGCAGGGTTCAATCGACCCGGTTCGCAACCGCCACGCCGCCGCGGTCTATTTGGCAACCGCTCTGACTCTCGTCCACCAGTCCGTCGCGTCGCTTCGAGCGCGCCAACTCGAGCTGCCGTCTCCTACACAACGGGGCGGACGCCGAATCGCGAAAGTCAAAGCTCGTTTATGCGAACGATCACTGCCGCCCTCTACCGACTCGTCGGCATTGCGGCCCTACTCCTCCTCATCGTTGCCGCGCTCTTCGCCGTTCGCCTCGTGCTCTCAATCGGTGACTCAGGTCCAAGCACGACGCCAGGAGGGGTGATCCCTTCAGCGGCACCAGGCGCACCGCTCCTTGTGGCACCTAGCCCTGCAACGGTTGCCACACAGACGATCACGATACGTGGCTCGCTCCCAGATGACCTACTCGGCCTCAGCGATGCCACCCTGCTGATCAAGGTAGAGACTGAAGATGGTTCGGTCATCACCGGCGCCGAGGTTGAGCTGCCGAAGACGCCAGCGTTTGAGATCTCCGGAATTCCACTGGCATCGGGTGAGAACATCATCTCTGCGGTTGTTGTTGTGGCTGGCACAGAGAAGACGCCGAGCAACGCTGTCACCGTGACGCGTGACACCACCGCGCCTGAGGTGATCATTACGTCACCAGCACCAGGTCAACTTATCAGCGGGGCAGAGGTGACAGTGCGGGGCGATTCAGAGGGTGACGCGGATATTCAAGTGCGCAACGAAACTTCTGGTATTACATCAAATGGAAAGGCGAACAACAGCGGCCAATACTCTATCAACATCTCGTTGCGAGATGGGATCAACGTGCTCTCTGTCACTGCAACTGATGCCGTTGGGAACTCGTCACGCACCAGCGTGGAGATCACAACAAACGCATCCGTTGGCCGCGTCACGCTGGTTGTGAACCCTGGGACGATCTTCCTGAACAAATCGCCAAAGTCGTTCCGCATTACTGCAACAGCTACAGACTCCACGGGTGCACCAGTCGCGGGGGCTAACGTCTGCATGATGATCACTGCGCCTGGGCTTTCGCCAATATCGCTGCCGTGCAGCCTCTCAGATAGCAACGGGCGCGCGATCGGCGAATACACCTTCCCTGAGAACTACGCGACTGAAGGGCGCGGCCTGATTTTGGCAACCTACACCCTGACGCAAGGCGATCCACTTGAAGCCACCACGCCATTCACCGTGAAGAAGAAGCCGTAATGGACGGCGGGAACCTCGCCTGGAAGTGTCCGTCGTGCGGAGCGCTACAGGAAGAGACGGGGCGCTGCTGGGTCTGCCAGGCGCCAACGACCGCCTGCGGAACCTGCCGCCACCTCCGCCGCGCCGTTGTGGGGCGAATCAGCTACTGCGGTATTGACAAGAAGAAGAAACTTGTTGGAGAGAGTGACGTGCGCCCGTGCTGGACCGCGCCAGTGGAGCTGCAACGTTCGGCGAGCCATGGGCGGCGTGTTGATGGAGAGGACCTTAAGTTGCCACGACTCAGTTGGGCGAGCGGTGGCCTCTGGGAGGGACTCGAAGCTTAGAGGCAGCTCACGGACAACCGGCGAGCGGCGTCCCAAACGGACTCGTTGCGATGATCTTCACGCTACTCCCGCTCGGCACGAGCACCCCTGCGGCGGGAGCAATGAGGTCAACGATCTCTGTTGAGTCGAGTGCCCCGGAGGCGGGATCAAGGGTGAGCCCGACCGCTTCTAACGCCACCGCGGCCTCTCCTACGGACATGCAGCGCAAGATCGGCACCGCAGTGTCAGCGACGCCGGATGGTGAGGTTGAGGCGCTCGGTGATGGCTCAGGCCCGAGCGAGATCACGAGATCCACACTGCTCCTGTTGGCAACCTGGAGTCCGGCACGCGGATTCTGCTGAATGACGCCTCCGCTCGGCACCGTCGGCGACCAGGCAGAGATCACCTGGCCGAGCCGCAGGTTCGCCTCCTTTAAGCGCTGCGTCGCCTCCTCTTCGGTTCCCCCAACCAACTCAGGCACCACAGCGAGCCCGCTTCCTGCCACCACGCGTACCTCGATCACGCTGTTAGTGGGGACGAGGGTCGCCGCCTCTGGCGACTGCGACAGAATCGTGTCCACAGGGAGCGACTCTGAGCTGACACGCTCCACCACCTCGATGCGAAGTCCGAGCTGCTCAGCGATCGGAATCGCCTCTGAGAGGGTGAGGGAAGCGATTGGCGGGACCTTAACGTTGGCGTCTGGACCACCGCCCGCGCTGATCACGCGCAGGCCGAAGATCACGCCGGCGAGCAGCAGGACGACCGCGAGTGAGACACCACCAATCGTCAGCAACGTGGAGCGGAGTGACATTGCCTCTGGTTCACCCTCGCTAACCCACTCATCGTTTGGATCAACTGGCGCAGATGGCTCATCCGGTCCCGCCTCACCAGCAACACGGGAGACACGCGTCCCAGCAAGTGCGCGCGGAGCCCCCGCCGCTGGGCCAACGGCGCGCGGCTGAATCGATGTTCGGCCGGCCTTCACCACATACGACTCCAGCGCGTCAGCGGCGGCGGTTGCGTTTGCTGTGCGCAACTTCGGATTAGCTGCGAGGAGTTGCGTAGTAATTACATCTAGCTCCACTGGGATATCTGGGCGCAGCGTCCTTGGTGATGCTGCGGCTCCATCTGCTCCACTATCTGCCGGCCTGCGTCCAGTCAGAAGTTCAAAGAGGACAACGCCGAGTCCGTAGAGATCTGAGCTCGTTGTTGCTGCGCCACCCGATGCGACCTCGGGCGCCACATAGTGCACCGTCCCAATCGGAGCGGAGCCGCTTGCTGGCGCGATGGGGGCGCCCTCTTCAAGTGTTGCGTGAGCGATACCAAAGTCAGTGATCTGTGCGCGTCCTTCGCGACCGATCAGAATGTTGCGCGACGAAACGTCGCGGTGAATGATGCCGCGTTGATGCGCGGCGGCGAGGCCGCGCGCAATCTGCGCCGCAATAGCTGCAGCGCGACGCGGTACGAGCGGACCGACACGGCGCAACATAGAGGAGAGATCTTCGCCATCAACAAATTCCATAATAATCGCCGGAGCTTCGCGTTCTGGCGCAACGTCAAAGACAGCGGCAACGTTCGGATGCGCAATGATTGCGGCGGCACGTCCTTCGGCGCGGAAGCGCGCGGCGGCGGCGGGTGACGCAGCAAGTGCGCCGCGTAGGATCTTCACGGCAACGTCGCGACCGAGCGCCTCATCTACCGCGCGAAAGACAAATGCTGCAGCACCTTCACCGATCTGCTCGTGCAGTCGGTAGCGTCCGGCGATCAGGTCGCCAGACTTTGGGCGAACCTCGGCCGCGCCGCTCACCTCTCCCCGTCCCGCAAGTGCGTTGCTAGTGCGGCGCGCAGTGCAGCGCCGTACGTTGGATGTTCCAGCGCTAAGTCTAGGTTCGCCTTCAGCCAGCCCTCTGGTGCCCCTACGTCGTACCGTGTGCCGCTGAACTTGTAGCCAACGATCGGCAGTTCAGATGCGAGTGCCTGGATTGCATCGGTGAGCTGAATCTCACCACCAGCGCCGTGTGGCGTCTGCTCCAACTTCTCAAAGATCTTCGGACTCAACACGTAGCGCCCAACGATCGCGAGGTTTGATGGCGCATCGGCGGGGGCTGGCTTCTCTACAAGCCCGCGGAGCGGAATGGTCCTGCCGCCATCAGGCGATGGGAGCGAGGTGTCTGGATCAACGATCCCGTAGCGACGTGTCTGATCTTTCGGTACCTCCATCACCGCAACAACAGAGGAACTCGTCGCCTTGTACGCCGCGATGAGCTCGCCGAGCGCCGGGCTCTCCCCAATGATGAGGTCGTCTGGGAGCACCACGGCGAACGGTTCATGCCCCACCGCGTCGCGCGCCATCAACACCGCGTGCCCAAGGCCGAGCTGCTCCTTCTGACGCACCGTCACTAAATGCACCATGTCGGCTACCGCGCGCACGGCGCGGAGGTGCTCAATGTCGCCGCGCGCCTCAAGGACCGCCTCAAGGTCTGAGGCAATATCAAAGTGGTCTTCAATGGAGCGCTTATGTTCGCTCGTCACCAAGATGACGCGCTCGATCCCTGCGGCGATCGCCTCTTCTATGGCGTACTGGATCGCCGGGCGATCAACGATCGGGAGGAGCTCCTTCGGCACCGCCTTCGTTGCGGGGAGGAAGCGTGTCCCCCAGCCGGCAACAGGGAAGACTGCGGTGCGGATGTTCATGTCTGCCTCCGTGTGGGCCTCTCGGTGGGGTTGGCTCTCAGGATAGCAGCCACCCCTACGCCCGCTCTCTCCCGCGGACAAGGCGCAGGGCGGCGCGCAGCGGTGCGCCAACGAGTGGCAGGGTGATCTCGTCTGGATCGTCAACGCTGGCCAAGAAACCGATCAGCAGGAGGAGTGCGCCAAGCGCCTTCCCGAGTTGATACACCTCGGTAGATCCGGTTCGACTCAGCGTGTCGGTGAGACTCGGAAAGAAGGCGCCAAGCGCAATGAGGAGGGTTGCGGGGACGCGGCGATTCAGCGTGCCGTTACGCCACGCCGCAAATGCGAGCGGGAGGCTCTTCACAAAGTTCACAGCAATAGCAAACGGCGCAATCGCGAGGTTAAAGAGAAGTTCATCACCGCGCTGTCGCGGATCACTCGAGTACGGTAGCGCGCGAACCTTTGGCATGAAGACATACGCGGAGAAGAGCGCGCCCGTCAGAAGCGCGAATGCTCCACTGATATTCAAGAGCGGCGTGAGGAGCCGGAGTGCTGGCGGCAAGAGGAGGGCGACGGGTGCGCCGGTTTGCGGATCTGTTGCCCAGCCTGGAGCTGGAAGCTGCGCCGTAGCAACTAGTGGCAGTGCAACAGCACTGAGAAGTAGAACGAGCCCAACAGCGATGCGACTCCACCGCGGACTACCGAGATACGCGAGCCATGCAATAGCGACCGCCGCAGACCAAGCGAGAAGTGCATAGAGGAGCGCCGTTGGTCCAGCAGTTGGATCTTCAAGGCGTCGCGCAACCAGAATAGTGAAGAGACCAGCGAGTGCGAGACACGCCGAATACCAGTAACCGAAGCGCGTCTTTGAGAGAAGTAAGACGGTTCCGGTGCCGAGCCATCCTGCGGTCCAGACGGCGCCAGTGAGATACCAGGATCGATACAACGGCTCGCTCCACCCGATCAACCCTGCAAGCGTTTCTGCAGCCGCGGCGACGGCAAACGCCGCTGCGCCAATCGCCCATGCGAGCTGATATGGAGCACGACGAAACTGATACTGGTTAAAGAGGAGTGCCGCGAAGAGTGCGGCGGTGAGCGTGGTGATGAGGGAGATCACGCCCGGTCCGGCCTACGCCGGAAGAAACTCGTGGTTACTCTGGTGAAGCCCGTCGCAGAGTCCAAGGGTTGCGCCTTCAGCGGTTTTCAAGGCAACTGGTCGCATAATTTCGCGAACTGAACTCTGCGTGCAGAAGTACCAGCCGTTCGCCGCCATCCATTGAGAGGGGCACGCAGGCTTCGCGCAGAATTGAAACGGGCCAGGGTTGATCGGCGAGGCGCTCTCAAACGAGGGGGCAACCTCCGTGGCGATGATGTCCAGCACACTAACGCGGAACGGCGTGCCGCTGATCGGTTGGCGGCAGCCCTCACAGCAAATGCCGCTGTTCTCCATCACGATCGTTGGAATCTTGATGCCCATGATCTCCATGCCTGAATCGTACCCGAGCAGGGGCGGCGTGTCGGGCTGCGCAGGCGCCGCACAGGTGCCTCCCACGATTGGGCGTGAGGTCGTACCCTACGGAGATGAGCCAGAACCGTGGACGTCGTATTCGAGGCGTGATCTCTCTCGGCACGGGAGTGGCCGTGGTCGTGGCGCTCGGCGCTTCGCTTCTCTACTTCCTCTGGGTCGCCAGCATCCGCAATGCG
>QWRJ01000013.1 GCA_003670475.1 Candidatus Limnocylindrus primus
TGTTGCCGAAGAGTCGCATCGCCAGCGTTACCGGCTTCACCAACTCCAGGAAGAACTCAAGCACGCCAACGAAGAGGCCGATGCCACCGTTCTTCAGGCTGAAGAACTTCCCAAGGTAGCCGCCAATTCCAAGCGCGCGAATCCCCTGGTAGTGGAAGTAGACGAAGGCGACGAGTGCGAGCCCAACAGTCACATTCACATCGCTCGTTGGCGCGCGGAACTCATGCACTCGCCCAACGCCAGGGATGAGGCCGGACCAGTTGGAGACGGCGATGAAGAGGAAACAGGCGAGGAAGAAGGTGATGAACGGCTTTGCGCCTGGACCACCGATTCCCATTGCGAATCCAGAGAGGCCTTCAATGGCGAACTCCATCGCGTTCTGAATCTTCCCAGGAATCTCTTTGAGGCTTCGTGTGAGGAGGATCAACGGAACGATCACCACCACCATCACGACCCAACTCATGATGATGGAGCCGGTGATCGACGGATAGAAGTCAAAGAGTGTTGCAACGTGATGCTCTTCGCTGCCGAGATTGATGACGCTATGTGGAACAATCGGCTCAAGCGCGAGCTTAATCACGTCTCCTGGGAAACCGTTCAGCCCAACGCCGCCAAACGTTGCAATGGCGAATGCGTCAAGGAGAAGGACGCCGAGTGCGGCGAGGAGTAGGGTGCGCCTGGTCGTGCTCTTTCGGGCTACGGCCACCGTCATCTCAACTCCTTGTCTTCTGACTCGGCGCGCCTGCGCGCGAGTCGTGCCGCTTTTTCAATTGCATCCTGTGCATCGAACTGCTTCAACCCTCGCGCAACAATCTGCGCCGCACCGAGAGCTCCAACAACGAATCCGCCAATGAAGCCAACGATCAGGAAGATCGGCCCGCTGTTGAGCAGGCTGTCCACCCATCGTCCGAGAAGCGCCCCTCCAAGATTCGCCACCAGGAGGGTGATGCCGATCTGCGAGAAGAGGGCGAAGTACGCACTCTTGCTGCCGAGGCTCCCCGTGCCTGTTGCGTGCTCGTTTGGACGATCGGATTCTAGCGGAGGGCTCTCAGTTTCGCGCTCGCTCATTAAAGCCCCTCTGCCCTGCGGGAGAGGTAGACGGCAACCCCACCGAGCACCACGAGGAGGCCGGCGAAGGCGTAGAGGGTGGCGCTCTCCGTCAGAAGGAGGGCGCCGATCGAGAGGAGGGCGGTGATGCCGTACAAGACAAGGACGGCCGAACGATGTGAAAAGCCGTTGTCTAGGAGGCGGCGATGGATGTGGCTCTTGTCCGGCGTGTAGGGGGAGCGGCCGGCGAGGAGACGTCCAAGGATGACGAAGAAGGCATCAATGATGGGGACGCCGAGGATGAGCAGCGCGGCGGCAACCTTTGCGGTGCCGAGGATGGCGAGGACGGCGAGGGCGTAGGCGACGGCGAGAATGCCACTCGTCCCCATATAGATAGAGGCGGGATGGAAGTTGTGGCGCAAGAAGCCCACCAGCGCGCCGGCAAGCGTGAAGCAGAGTGCGGCGAGAAGTGGTGAGGTGGGGAGCGCGATCAGGCCGAGTGTCACCGCGGCGAGGAGCGAGATGCCACCAGAGAGCCCGTCCAGCCCATCAATAAAGTTCATGCTGTTCTGCATGCCAAGCGTCCAGAAGATCGTCACGCCGAGCGCAAGCGCATCCGGAAAGAGTAGGACTCCTGCACCAATCGGATTTGAAACGAAGAGGATGCGTAGTCCGAATGCAATAGGGATCAGTGAGATCAGCAGCTGACCAAGGATCTGCCATCGCGCGCGCAGATCAAATCGATCATCAATAAATCCAATGACGCCGGCGATCAGCGTTCCACCGAGTAGCGCTGCGGCTCCTTGATCGGTAAGTCTCTCTGCGCCACTCCCCGGACTGATCTGGAGTTGTGGTGCGAGAAGGATGAGCGCGCCGCCAACAAGTGTGAAGACGACTGCAACGGAGAGGCCACCGGCGCGTGGAACAGGCTGCATGTTGATGCGTCGCTCATTCGGGTGATCTGCAATGTTGAATCGAAGCGCAACCTTGCGCATGAACTGCGTGCCGAGCGACGTCAGTACCGCGGCGACAACGACGAAGAGAACGATCACCGCTGCTTGTCTCCCGCCGCCGCAAGTGCTGATGCGTCGGATCCTGGAACTGGGAAGGCGCTCGCCATCTTGATCACCTCTGCCTCAATGCGCTCAAGTGCTGCAGGATCTTCGCGTCGCGCGATCGCTTCCGCTGACCAGACGGCGATCTGTTCCATCTCCGCAGGACCCATGCCGCGCGTGGTGGCTGCTGGTGTGCCGTAGCGAACGCCACTCGTCACCATTGGTGAACGCGTCTCGCCCGGGATGCTGTTCTTGTTGATGGTGATCCCCGCCGTCTCTAGCGCGGCAGTGGCCTCTTTCCCAGTGACACCGAGTGGTGTGACGTCGCAGAGGATGAGGTGGTTATCTGTTCCGCCTGTCACCACGCCGAATCCGTTTGACTTCAGTGCGGCGGCGAGCACCTGCGCGTTTTCAAGCGTGCGCTTCATGTAGCTGCGGAACTCGGGTTCGAGGGCGAGTGAGAAGGCAACCGCCTTTGCGCCGATCACGTGCATCAGTGGTCCGCCCTGGCTCCCTGGGAAGACGCTCTTATCAATTGCGGCGCCATCTGTGCCGCGACCGAAGGCGATCCCACCGCGCGGGCCGCGCAGTGTCTTATGCGTGGTGCTAGTGACAATGTCTGCGTGCGGGAATGGTGATGGGTGGAGGCCCGCCGCAATCACACCCGAGATGTGCGCCATATCCACCATCAGCTTTGCTCCAGCGGCATGGGCGATCTCAGCGAAGCGTTTGAAGTCGAGCGTGCGTGGGTAGGCGGATGCGCCAGCGATCAGCACCTTCGGCTTCGCTTCGGCAACTGCGCGCTCAACCCCCTCCCAATCAATCAGACCGTCGTCCGCACGAACGCCATAAAAGTGCGGTGTGAACCACTTCCCGGAGACGTTGACGGAGGCGCCGTGCGAAAGGTGGCCGCCCTGCGAAAGGCTCATGGCAACGAACGGATCGCCTGGCTTCATCAAGGTGTCGAACGCTGCGATGTTTGCCGAAGCTCCTGAGTGTGGCTGCACATTAACGTGTTCACTCCCCGGGAATAGTGCGAGCGCGCGGGTGCGGGCGAGATCTTCAACGGAGTCAATGTGTTCACACCCTGCGTAGTAACGCTTCCCAGGATATCCCTCTGCATATTTATTGGTGAGAATTGTTCCTTGAGCTTCACGCACTGCGGCGTAAGCGTAATTCTCTGACGCGATCAGCTCAATGTGATCGCGCTGACGCACCGCTTCGCGCTCAAGGATTGCACTGAGCGCGGGGTCAACTTCACGCAGGCTCTGATCCGCCCGCGGATCACGCTGCGCCTGGATCTCTTCCGGAGTTCTCCTGCTGTTCATGGCCCTATTCTCCGTCCAAACCAAGAATGAGGCGCTCAATCATGCGCGCTGCGCCGTCCTCTTCGCTCGGCGGGGCGAGGTACCGTGCAGCACGCTGGACCGCCTCAGGGGCGCCGTGCATTGCCACGCCGTGGCCAGCAGCGAGCAGCATCTCAAGGTCGTTGTGCTGGTCACCAATCGCCATAGTTGCGACCAGTGGGATGTTGAGGCGCGCCGCGAGCCACTCAAGTGCCGCCCCCTTATTGACGCCAGGTGCGGTGAACTCCAGGTATTCGGGGTGGCTGATGGTGATGTCGAGCTCTCCGCCAAAGGCTTCGCGTGCGCGCATGAGCACCGCCTCTGGATGACCCGCTGGGGCATGTGCAACAACCTTTGAGATCTCCTGCGGCTCTTGCTTGAGATGGTGCGCAAGATTTTTAATGGAGTGGAGGCGCTCAGCAGGGTTGCCAGCAAGCCACCCTTTATACGTTTCGTAGTGCGGGTCTGTTGCATCAAAGGCGTAGTCGTCTTGAATGACCGCGTGCCCCCAGAGATCATTCTGTCGGCACCACTCAACCGCACGTGCGGCGAGCGTTGAGGCGAATGGAACGTGTCGCAGCAGTGCGCCACTCCCAACTTCGCCCGGCGTTGGCAGTTCTCGCGCAATCGCTCCTTGCATTCCAATGAGGGGCCCGTTGACGCCCGCGGTGCGCGCGTACTCAATGAAGCTTGGAATGTTGCGGCCAGAGGAGATAGTGGTGATCACACCGAGTTCACGCGCGGCACCAATAGCGGCGATGGTGCGCTCGGAGATCACGCCGCCATGGGGGAGCAGCGTTCCATCAAGGTCCATCACGAGCAGCTTGATTGGCGTGTCGCTCATCTGACTAACCTATCCGCTGCGCCGAATCTCCGCGACGCGCGCACGCCCGGAGAGATCACCGCGGATACTGACGCGCCAACCAAGGCCGAGCCCGCCGACAAGCGCGCTCACCGCGTCCGCTTGGCCGTCGCCAAACTCCAGGATCGCTGCGGCGCCTGGACGCAAGAGTCGTGGCAGTTCGGCGATCAGGCGGCGAATGCACTCAAGGCCGTCGCTCCCGCCGTCCAACGCAAGGCGCGGCTCGGCGGCAATCGAGATCTGTGAGAGGTCTCTCGGTGTTGGCTCGCTCTCTGCGCCGCGTTGGAATCCGATCGCGCTGCGCGCCGCGTCCACCTCGTCGCTCGGCACATAAGGGAGGTTGGCGAGGAGGAGGTCGAGGTGTGCTGGATCGCCTGGGGCGCGCGCGGCGAGGAGTGGTTCGGCGAGATCGCCGTGAAGGAAGGTGATGCGCGAGGCAACACCGGCGCGCAGTGCATTGGCACGTGCAACGGCGAGCGCCTCGCCAGAGATGTCGGTTGCGGTGAGCCGAAGCGGCGCTGGCGATTCCGATGCAATGGCAATAGCGATGGCGCCGCTCCCCGTGCCGATCTCCGCCGCGTTCAGCGGCTGTGGTGCGCGACCGAGCGCGCGCGCTGCTGATACGCGATCGGCAAGGTAGGCAAGCGCCGTCTCAACAACGAGCTCTGTCTCTGGTCGCGGGTCAAGCACATCGGGGGTGACGAGCAGTTCGAGCGCACGGAATCCGCGCGTGCCGGTGAGGTGGCTGATCGGTCGCCCCTTCGCTCGCTCGCTTACCAGCGCGGCGAGGGCGGCGGGTGCGTCGCCAGCGACGAGCGCGGCGCGCGCGATCTGCAGCGCCTCGGCGAGTGAAGCGTGGCGCTCTCTGAGTGGCTCAGGTTCTGGAAGTCCTGAGCTCTGTGGAAGCGGAAGCGGGAAGCCCGCCGCAACAGCGGCACGCAAGGTGGTGACGCGTGTTCCAAGAAGTGCAGCGAGGAGCAGCTCAGCATCTAAGCGTGGCGTAGAGCTCCCGGCGGCGGCTAGCGTTGCCGCTGCAGTGCGTAGCAGCGTTGGGCCATCCGCCTCACGGCTGATCAGCTGTTCGCCCTGCACCTGCTCTCTCATCATCTCATCCATCATCTCGCTCATCATTTCGCTCTGTGCGCGCTTAGTCGCTTGCGAGTCGCTCAGCCTGTTCGGCCGCAGCGAGCGCATCATGGAAGATGGCGAAGTCGCCACTCAACACGCCATCAACATCAAACTTGTCGAGTCCGATGCGGTGATCAGTGACGCGATTCTGTGGACCGTTGTATGTACGAATCTTTTCACTCCGGTCACCAGTGCCAATCAGCGCCTTTCGCGCAACGGAGTTTGCGCTGCGCTTTCGCTCCTCTTCAGCGGCGAGGAGGCGGCTGCGCAAGATCGCCATCCCCTTCTCTTTATTGCGCAGCTGGCTGCGCTCGTCTTGCATCTCCACCACAGTGCCGCTCGGGATGTGTGTGATGCGCACCGCTGAGTCGGTGGTGTTGACCCCTTGTCCGCCGTGACCGGAGGCGCGCTTCACATCAATGCGAATGTCGCCTTCAGGGATCACAAAGTCGACCGCTTCAGCAACCGGGAGCACCACCACTGTTGCGGTGCTGGTATGGATGCGCCCAGAGGATTCAGTTGCGGGGACGCGCTGAATGCGATGCACCCCCGACTCCCACTTGAAGGCGGCCCATGCGCCCGGTCCGCTCACTTCAGCCATCGCTTCGCGCACGCCACCGAGTGCCGTCTCGCTCAAGCCGTCCACCTCAACTTTCCAGCCGCGTCGCTCCGCGTATCGGAGATAGCCGCGGAAGAGTTCGCCAGCGAAGATCCCCGCCTCGTCACCGCCCGCCGCAGGACGCACCTCAATCAGCACGTCTTTGCCATCGTTTGGGTCAGGGTCAAGCAAGAGTGCAGGGAGTCGCTCAATTAGATCTCGTTCGATCGTCTCGGCGGCGGCACGCTCCGCCGCGGCGAGGCTGCGCATCTCAGAGTCCGCGCCAGGGTCAAGCTCCATCGCCTTCGCGTCGCTCGTTCGCGCACGCGCGGAGCTCAGTGTTTCCGCAGCCTCAGCGAGTGGTGCAGTGCGCGACAGTTCACGCCCGATCCGTGCGAGCGCCGTGTGATCGGCGAGCACCTCGGGCTGCGTCAGCTGCGCCTCTAGTTCGGCGCGGGTGCGAAGCGCGATCGCAAGGCGTGCCTCAAGTTGCGCGAGCTCAGCCATGAGTTGCCGCCTCGTGTTGCAGGGCTCCCCATGCTGGCCGCTCTGATCCGGCAGGGACGCTCTCGCCGCCCGCCTCTACGGCAACGGTGAGTGCCGCGATTGCAACGTCATGCATCTCGTCATCTGGGAGGCGTGTGGTGATGCGCTGCACTGCAAGTCCTGGTGCGGCGAGCGCGCGAGCAATCGGATTAGTGCGGTACTTCCCAAGAAGGCGAAGGATTTCGTAGGAGAGGCCCGCAACGAGCGGGATGCCAAAGATGCGGCTCGCCACGGTTTCAAGCGGATCGAGGCGGCCGAGCGTTGTGAAGGCGACGAGGCTAACCAGAATGACGACAACAAGAAACTCGGTGCCGCAGCGCGGGTGGGCGGTTGGCCAGCGCGCAAGATCGGCGCGCGTCAACTTGTCACCGTTCTCTAACGCATGGATCGCGCGGTGCTCCGCACCGTGATAACGATAGGTACGATCAATGTCGCGACTGCGCCCAGCGAGTGAAAGATACGCGATCAGGATCACGATCTGCAAGATACCGTCCAACAGCCGTTCTGCGAGCAGTGAGTCAGCGGAGAGCGCACTCAGAAGAAGCGACGCCGTCACCGCTGGGATGATGTTGAAGAGCGCCATCACAAAGACGAGCGTGAGGACAACGGTCACTGCGGAAAGTACGCGATCACCACGCGACGAGGGCGTGCCGACCGACGCCTGGCCCGAAGAGAGCTCGGCGCTACGCAGCAGCCAGCGGCTCCCGAGAACGAGTGTCTCAACAAGGATCACGACGCCGCGTGCGATCGGAAGCTTCGCCGCGCGCTTTCGCAGCGCGCCGTTTGGCAGCAGTTCGGTGGTTGTGAGGATGCTTCCGTCTGGGACGCGAATCGCCACGCCGATATGCGCCGGCCCGCGCATCAAGATTCCGTCAACGAGCGCCTGTCCGCCGTACGCCACGCTGCGCGCGGGGGCGGCAAGGTTTGCGAGTGCAAACGCGAGAAGGTGTGATGCGCGTCGCAGAACGACGCCACAGCGGCGTCGCACGGAAATCAGCGCGAGCGCCCGAGGCGCTTCTGGAATCGCTCCACCTGACCTGCGGTGTCCAGCAAGATCTGCTTCCCCGTAAAGAACGGGTGGCAGTTCGAGCAGACTTCGGTCTTCATCTCGCCGGCGCGCGTTGAGCCAACGGTGAACTTGGTGCTGCATGCCAGACACGTGATCTGGATCTCGCCGTACTTTGGATGAATCTCTGGCTTCATCAGCGACTCTCTAGGCGTCCGGCGCGGAAGCAACCACGTTGACGCGCTTCTTCAAGCGCGACGCGTAGTCAAACTTCACGCGACCTGTAACGGTTGCGTAGATGGTGTAGTCGCTCCCGAGACCAACGCCACGTCCGGCGGCAAACTGCGTTCCACGCTGGCGCACGATGATGCCGCCTGCGTTGATGAACTCGCCGTCGCCAACCTTCACGCCAAGGCGCTGACCAGCGCTGTCGCGTCCGTTGCGGCTGCTTGATCCTGCCTTCTTATGTGCCATGACGTCCTCCTTGACTCGTTACTTATTCAGCGTCGGCTGGCTTCTTCGCCGCCGACTTCTTTGCTGCCGGCTTTGCAGTGGACTTCGCCGCCGGCTTCGCTGCGCTCTTTGCGGCAGGCTTTACTGCAGCCTTCGCTTCGCTCTTCTCAACCGGTGCTGCAACCTTCAGCTTCTCGGCGAGTGCGGCGTCAGCCTGCGCGCGCTCTGCGGCGGCCTGCATTGCAGCGGCCTTCAGCTTCTCGCGATCGGCGGATCCGGCCTCCCAGAGCGCCTTGGCGCTGGTGCCGTTCACCGCAACTTCGGTGACTTTAATAAGGTGAAGCTCCTGACGATGACCCTTGGTGACGCGGCTGCGCGCCTTCGGTCGATACTTAAAGCTGATCGTCTTGACGCCGCGCTCCTGGCCAACCACAAGTGCGGTGACCTTTGCGCCGCTTACAACGGGCGTACCAACCTCGGTAGTGGTTGCGGTGCGCACAAGGAGGACGCGATCGAAGGTGACCTCGCTACCTGGGGTAGCGTCGAGCAACTCAACATGCAGCTCGCTGCCGAGCTCCACGCGATACTGCTTCCCACCTGTTTCGATGACTGCGTACATGCTTGGTTCACCCTTCTATTGCCCTGTGTTTCCGAGCGGCTTCGCCGCGGTCCGCAGACTGACGGAGAGGTCAGGCGCGGGAGGGAGAGTCTAGGCGCACCCTCGCACCCGCGTCAACCGCAGCCGTGCTCAGGCGTGCGGGGGCTTGGCACTGGAGGCAATCTAGGCGCCGCCCCCCTGGTGGACCCGATGGCTCTGCACCAGGCCAAGGCCGAAGGCGAGAGAGATGGCGGAGGCCCCGCCATAGCTGACGAATGGGAGCGGGATCCCAGTAATAGGGGCGATCCCAAGGTTCATCGCGATGTTGACCCCGCCCTGGAAGAGGATGATTGCCGCGAGCCCACCGCCGAGCACCGTGCCGAAGCTATCCGGCGACTCCCAGGCGTGCCAGATCAGTCGTGCAACGAGCAGGCCAATGAGACCGATTACCAGAAGGCCGCCAACCAACCCGAAGCTGCGAACGAGCGCCGCAAAGACGAAGTCGCTCTCTTGCACCGGTAGCGGGTTGATTCCGCCGGTCCCGTCAAACCCAATGCCGAAAAGGCCGCCGCTACGAATCGCTACGAGCGCCTGCTCCAACTGATATTTCGGGCCGGCCGGATCGGCGTTTGGATCAATGAAGGCGATCAGTCGCTCCTTCTGGTAATCCGCGATCAAGAACGTCCAGGCGAGCGGCAAGACCAGGACGCCGAACGCTGCAAGTCCGGCAATCCAACGTGTTGCGGCGCCAGAGAGGAGCAGGCCGCCAAAGAGTGCGGCGACGATGATCAACGCAGTCCCGGCGTCTGGCTGGATTGCCACAAGGATGAAGGGTGGCGCAACAACGAGGCCGCCGAGCAGCGTGTTGGAGAGCGTGTCGGCCTCTGCGCTCTCACGCGTTAAGACGGTGGCGAGTGCAACAAGTGTCAAGATCTTCGCAATCTCGCTGGACTGGATCGCAATACCGAAGACCGCGATCGCGCGCGAGTTGCCGCCAGAGTCTTGACCGAAGATCAGCGTTGCGATGAGAAGGAGAAGGTTTGCGCCATAGAGCGGCCAGGCGAACGTGCGAATCCAGCGCCAGTTGATTGCTGTCACGACGGTGAACGTGATGACAGAGAGCGAGATCCAAATGATGGAGCGCAAAAAGATTGATGAAGGATCAAGGAGCTCCTGCCCGTAACTTCGCGCGTTGATCCACGCCATGCCCAGTCCGCAGACCATCAGGAGCCCGATAGCGGCAACGGAGAGCCAGTCCATCCGGCGCAGAATGCTGCCAATCCACCCTGCCGCGCCGAATGGTCCGCTCGTAATCGGTGAACCGAGACCCATCATTGACCCCCTTGTCCGCACGACTGCTGGACTACACGCCACTTCTGCACGGGGTTATTCACCATAGTAATTTCCGATCGACATTGACCCAGGGATGCGATAGTCGCGCTTCAGGTCGTACTGCAGTTGCAAGTAGCGCTTTAACACCTCAATGGCGGCGTTCGCTGCAGTGTTTGAGCCGTGCATGAACACCACGTAGGCAAAATCGGCGTCCGTCTTACTCCAATTGTCTGTTGGTGCAACGAAACCGGAGATCCAGTTGTGGTACGGGAGTCGCCCCTGCTTGTCCCGCACGCCGTACTCGGCGGTTCCCGTCTTGCCGGCGAGGTTAAGCGGAATCTGGCCAAGGTTGCGCGTCATAAGGGTGTTCGCCACCACAAGTCGCGCCGCGCGACGCATCTCTGCCAGCGTTGCGGCACGCATCCCAACGCTCCCCCTCTCTACCGGCTCAATGGTCTGGGCCAGCGTGCCATCTGGGTTGCGCAGCTCCAGCACCACATGCGGCTGCCAGAGCGTCCCGCCGTTGGCGAGAGCGGCGAATGAGTTCATCACCTGGAGTGGTGTTGCCAAGTCGTACCCCTGGCCGAGCGCGGATTGCAGCACCTCGCCGTCATAAAGGGTGCGGCTGATCGTCGTGCGCGCCCAATCTTGATCCGGCACCACGCCACCAATTTCGGTCGGCAGGTCAATCCCCGTTGGCTCGCCGAATCCCCACGCCCGACCGCACGCAGCAAGACGATCAATCTTGAGCCGTTGTGCGAGTTGATACGTCACCACCGCCGAGCTATACGAGAAGCCCTGCGCTGGCGTGAGTCGCCGCCCGAACCCTGCGCGATTCCACTCGTAGAACTTCTGCCCGCCAACCTCAAGGTATGCGGGGGTGGCGAGCGTCTCGTCAACCCCAATGACACGGTTCTCGAGCGCACACGAGTAGGTCACCAGTTTGTAAGTACTTCCTGGCGGGAAGTGTGAGCCGACTGCATGGTTGAGCAGTGGCGCATTCTTGTTGTTCAGATACTTCTGATACTGCGCCGTGGTGATCCCTGATGCGAAGAGGTTATTGTCATATGTTGGGAGCGAGGCCATCGCTATGATCTCGCCGTTCTGCGGGTTGACGCTCGTCACAACGCCTTCTTTATTTCCCGCAGCCTTCACCCCCCATGCAAGCGCATCGTACGCGCGCTGCTGTGCGTCAACATTAATGGTGAGCACCACACTCTTCCCAGCGATCGGTGACTTCGTCACACCGAGCTCTCGAACGATGCGCCCTTGCACATCAATCTCAACCTGCCGAACACCAGGCTCACCGCGCAGCGCCTCTTCGTAACTCTGTTCAACACCGGCGCGACCGATGTAATCAAGTTCATTGTATCCGGCGCTCAGCAGCGCACTCAGCTCCAACGCATCAATGCGACCAACGTAACCAACCACGTTGCTGATGAGTTCTCCATATGGATATTGTCGCCGCGGCTCAAAGATCACCTCAACGCCAGGCAGCGCCGCACTCTCTTCTTTTATAAATCGCGTGACGACTTCGTCAACAACGCTGGCAATTCGCACCGGCTCCCAGATTGATCCAGTTGCGCGATCGAGTGTCATCGTGATCTTCACCGGATCAATCTGCAAAATCTCACCGAGTGTCTTCACCACCTGTGGACGAATCGTGAGCGGCAAATCACCTGGACGAATCTGCACGGCGTACGTTGCAATATTTTCTGCGAGCACGCGTCCAGTGCGATCGAGAATCAGTCCACGTGGTGGCGCAATCACCTCTTCAATAACGCGGTGTCCATCGGCGAGTGTGTTGAAGTCACGCGACGATGCACCACCGCCGCCAACCTCCACCGCAACGAGTCGCGCGCTGAGAAGGCCACTAAGCAGCACGGTGAAGATCGCTGCAGCGAGAAAGCGCAGCGGTCGCTTATATATATGAGTGCTACTCATATTTAACTGAGACGGTCGTCAAGCGGCCGTTCGCGCAGCTGCTGCGCGCGTCGTCGCGCTCCGACCGCGCTGCCAAAGATGAGGAGGGTGACGTTGATCGCGAGACGCTCTGGCCCCCCAGACCCTATTGCGGTGGTGCCGACTCCTAGTAGGTTGCTGCTCAGGATCAGGAGAGCTGCCGCGGCCGCATATCCGGTGATAGCGGCGGTGCTGCGGCGCGCCCAGCCCGCATCCCCGTCTCCACGAACGGCGGCAGCGACCAGCACCGCCACGCTGAGCGTGAGTGCGCTCTGGCCAAGAGGGCGCCAGAGGAGGGCATCGAGGAGGATTCCGGCAGCAAAGGCCCCAGCGATCAGCGTGCTTCGTCGACGGACCGAGCTGAGCAGGAGGAGTACGAAGAGGGGAAGGTTGAAGAGTGTCTCGAGACCCACCTCAGGCAGGAGGCGCGCCTGGATCAGCGCGGTAAAGGCGATCGCGAGAAGGAGGAGCGTGCGCCGGTTCATCATGAGGAGAGGATACTCCTGTTCCACGTGAAACGCGATGGTGGGCCGAGGAGGCCCCTCCTGCTACACTCTCCCTGTGGGAGAGGTCGTAACGCCAAGAAACCTCGGCCGGGCACAGGTCATTGTCTGCGCGAACCAGAAGGGGGGCGTAGGAAAGACCACAACTGTGCTCAATCTGGCGGCAGAACTCGCCCACGCCGGGCATAAAGTCCTCGTGGTTGACCTTGACCCACAGCGAAACCTCACCAGCGGCCTCGGCTTTGTTACAGCGCCAGGCGCACCCACCGCGTATGACCTCCTCGTCGGCCGTCGCCCTGCGCACGAGCTCGCTCAGCCAACCTCCGTGCCCAACCTGAGTCTGATCCCTGGCTCGGCAGACCTTGCTGGGATCGACGTTGAACTCGCCGCAGCCGACGAGAGCGGTGAGCGGCAGCTCGCCGCTGGCCTCCGCCTTGCTGGAGACGCAGAGGTTGTGCTCGTGGACACACCCCCCTCCCTCGGACTTGTCACGATTAGCGCCTTTGCGGTGGCGGATTCCGTGCTTGTACCGGTGCAGTGCGAGTACTACGCGCTTGAGGGCCTCTCGCAGTTGATGGCGACGATCCGCCTTGTGCGTGACCGCCTCAACCCCGACCTTGAGGTGAACGGCTTCCTCTTGACCATGCTCGATCCACGCACGAAACTTGGTGGCGACGTGGTGCGTGAGGTGGAGAGCCACTTCGGCGATCTCGTCTACCGTGCTCGTGTGCCACGCTCCGTGCGCCTCGCAGAGGCGCCGAGCCACGGCATCTCGATTCGTAGCTACGCGCCAGGGAGTTCTGGGGCTGAATCGTATGCTCAGGCGGCGAGCGAGTTCGCGAGCCGTGTCTTTGGGAGTGCAGCATGAGGGAGAGGGGGGTTCGATCGTGGTGAAGAAGGCAACTGGCCTCGGACGAGGTCTTGGGGCACTGATCCCTGAGGCGGCGAGTGCCGCTGGGGCCGTCCGTGCGGGGGCGTTGGAGATTCCGATCAACAAGATCAAGGCGAACGCCTATCAGCCACGCAGCAGCTTTAACCAGACCGAGCTCGAGCAGCTCGCAGCGAGCATCCGTGAGCACGGCGTGATTCAGCCGATCCTTGTTGAAGAGGGGGCAAATGGCTTCACGCTGATCGCTGGGGAGCGACGCCTCCGCGCCTCAAAGTTGGCCGGCCGCACCACGATCCCTGCCGTTGTCCGTACGGTCAACAATCAGTCACGCCTTGAGCTCGCGTTGATCGAAAACGTGCAGCGCAGCGACCTCTCCCCAATTGAAACGGCGCAGGCGTACCGTCGCCTCGCCGACGAGTTCGGCATGACCCAAGAGCAGATCGCCCACGTGGCGGGGAAGGCACGCGCAACAGTTGCAAATACGATGCGCCTTCTCGACCTCGCCGCAGGAGTTCAGGAGGAGGTCACCGCCGGTCGCCTGAGTGAGGGGCATGCGCGGGCGCTCGTCGGGCTCCCGGAGAGCGAACAGGCCTGGCTCGCCCGCAGTTTTGTGCGCGACGGGGTGACGGTGCGCGGCGCCGAGGCTGCCGCCTCAACCATCCGTGAAGCGGGTCGGGGTACAATTACCCCCAAGAAAGAGCGTGGAACGGCCTCAGGAGCGGAGCTCACGGCGGTTCAGCGGTCACTTGAACAGGCGCTCGGCACGCCGGTACGGATTAAACCGGCCGGAGCGGGGGGTCAGATCGTGATTGAGTACTACTCGGCGGAAGAGTTGGCCAGACTGGTCGACCAGATCAAGGGGGAAAGCTAGTGGCGGGACAAAAAAGCGGATCTGCGGTCGCCAAGAAATCAGAAAAACCCAGTTCTTCGGAGAAATCTGCCCCAAAGGCGGCGAAGAAGGGGGGCGACTACAGCGCCTCAAGCATCCAAGTCCTTGAAGGACTGGAGGCGGTCCGCAAGCGCCCAGGAATGTACATCGGTTCAACTGATGAGCGCGGCCTTCACCACCTTGTCTATGAAGTCGTCGACAACTCCGTTGACGAAGCGATGGCGGGACACGCCACGCGCATCGTTGTGCGCATTCATAAGGACAACTCCATTGAAGTCACCGATGACGGTCGCGGTGTTCCAGTTGGAAAACATTCAACTGGAAAGGATGCACTTGAAGTCGTGCACACCGTGTTGCATGCCGGAGGAAAGTTCGGCGGCGATGGATACAAAGTTTCTGGCGGACTGCACGGCGTTGGTGTCTCCGTTGTCAATGCACTCAGTGTGAAGCTGCGCGTTGAATCTTCGCGCGACGGATTTGTTTGGGCACAAGAGTACGAACGCGGCAAGCCGAAGATGAAGGTGACAAAAGTTGGACCAGCACATACGCGACGCGGAACGCGCACCGTCTTCTTACCAGATCCGGAAGTCTTCTCAGTAACGGAGTATTCATTTGAGACGCTCTCCAATCGCTTGCGCGAATCTGCGTATCTCAACAAAGGACTCTGGTTAACGTTGATTGATGATCGCGCAGACCGCGAAGCAACCTTCTACTTCCAAGGCGGCATCGTCTCATTCGTTCGTCACTTGAATCGCAAGCGCAAGGTCACCCATGATCGCCCAGTCTATTTGGAGCGCGTTGATGGAACGACGAGCGTTGAGGTTGCGTTCCAGTACCAGGGCGACTCCTGGTCTGAGACACTGCTCGCATTTGCAAACAACATCAACACCGTTGATGGCGGAACACACGTCACCGGATTCCGCGCCGCGCTCACCAGCTCGCTGAACGACTGGGGGCGCAAGAATGGGGCGATCAAAGACAACGATCCGAACCTCACCGGTGAGGATGTGCGTGAAGGTCTCACCGCCGTCATCTCCGTCAAGCTTGTTGACCCTCAGTTCGAAGGACAGACCAAAGCGAAGCTCGGCACCGCAGAAGTGAAGGGAATCGTGCAGACCGCAGTGAACGCTGGTGTGCTGCAGTTCCTTGAAGAGAACCCGGGCGACGGCAAAGAGGTGATTCGCCAAGCGTTGAATGCGGCGCGTGGTCGCGAAGCGGCGCGCAAAGCACGCGACCTGGTGTTGCGCAAGGGCGCACTTGAGGGAAGCGCACTTCCAGGAAAGCTCGCCGACTGCCAAGAGCGCGATCCGGCGAAGTCAGAGCTCTACATTGTGGAGGGCGAGTCGGCCGGTGGATCTGCAAAGCAGGGACGCGATCGCCGCTTCCAGGCAATCTTCCCGCTGCGCGGCAAGTTGCTCAACGTAGAGAAGGCGCGCATCGACAAGATCTTGGGGAGCGACAACATCCGCACGCTGATTGTTGCGCTCGGCGCAGGGATTCAAGACAGCAGCAGCTCCTTTGACCTTGCCAAGCTGCGCTACCACCGCGTCATCATCATGACCGACGCAGACGTAGACGGCGCGCATATTCGCACGCTGCTACTCACCTTCTTCTACCGCTACATGCCAGCCATCATTGAAGCTGGTTACCTCTACATTGCTCAGCCCCCGCTGTATCGCATCAGCACCGGCAAGGAGACGAAATACGCGTCGTCAGAGAAGGAGCGTGACGCTGCTGTTGCTTCATTCAAGGCGAAGAACGTCAACGTGCAGCGCTTCAAGGGGCTCGGCGAGATGAATGCCGAGCAGCTCTGGGAGACGGCAATGAATCCAGAGAACCGCGTCTTCCTACAGGCACGCATTGAAGACGCGGCCGCGGCGAACGAAATCTTTGAGATGTTGATGGGCGAGCGCGTTGAGCCGCGCCGCGACTTCATCAAGGCTGAGGCGCGCAAGGTCCAGAACCTCGACGTTTAATACGCGAAGCAGAGTAGAAAGAAAGGAGGTGACGAGATGGCAGATAAGAGCGTAGATAACGGCGCAGACGGGATTAGCCCGAACGGCGTCAGCGTCACCACCGTCAAGTCGATTCGCATTGAAGACGAGATGCGCACGAGCTACCTCGATTACGCCATGAGCGTGATCGTGGCGCGCGCCCTTCCAGACGTGCGTGACGGCCTCAAGCCAGTCCACCGCCGCATCCTCTACACGATGGGTGAGATGGGCCTCTCCGGCAGCTCCGCCTACCGCAAGTGCGCCGCGATCGTGGGTGAGGTGATGGGTAAGTACCACCCACACGGCGACGGCGCCCTCTATGACGCACTCGTCCGACTGGCGCAAGACTTCTCCATGCGTCACCCACTCGTTGACGGGCAGGGAAACTTCGGTTCCGTTGACGGCGACTCCGCCGCCGCAATGCGCTACACCGAGGCGCGACTCACCGCAATCGCCGGCGAGATGCTCGCCGACATTGACAACGAGACAGTTGACTTCACGCCGAACTACGACGGTACGCAGAAGGAGCCGAGCGTACTTCCATCGCGCATGCCGAACCTGCTCATCAACGGTTCATCCGGAATTGCCGTTGGTATGGCCACCAACATTCCGCCGCACAACCTTGGTGAAATTGCCGATGCGGCGATTGCACTCGTAGAGAACCCACACCTCACCGCTGAGGAGTTGAGCGCCTTCGTCCTGGCACCCGACTTCCCAACGGGCGGCGTCCTCTACCGTTATGACAACGTCAAGAATCCGCTCACCGGAAAGCTGGAGCGTGTTGACGCGATTCGCCAGATGTACGCACACGGGCGCGGTCGTGTTGTTGTTGAAGGAAAGACCACCTTCGAAGAGGCGCGCGGCGATCGCACCGCGATCATCATCCACGAACTTCCGTATCAGGTGAACAAAGCGTCACTCGTTGAGAAGATCGCCGACCTGGTAAAGGAGGGCCGCATTGACGGCATCGCCGATCTTCGCGACGAATCCGACCGCGACGGGATGCGTATATACGTTGAAGTGAAGCGCGACGGGAATCCGCACAAGGTGCTCAACAAGCTGTTGAAGCTCACCCCACTCCGCGCCGCATTCAGCATGAACATGCTCGCACTCGTTGACGGCCAGCCACAGACGCTGTCGCTGAAGTCCGTCTTGCAGCACCACATTGAGCACCGCCGCATCATCGTCCGACGCCGCACCGAGTTTGATCTGAAGAAGGCGCGCGAGCGCGCGCACATCTTGGAAGGATTGAAGATTGCGCTGGACAACCTTGATGCCGTGATCAAGACGATCCGCGCCGCCGCAGATGTTGACGTTGCGCGCGAACAGTTGATGGCGAAGTTCAAGCTCAGCGAACTGCAGGCGCAGGCAATCTTGGACATGCGCCTCGCCCGGCTTGCCGCACTTGAGCGCAAGAAGATTGAAGACGAGTATCTGGAAGTCCTTGGGTTGATCAAGGAGCTCGAAGACATCCTTGCCAATCCGAAGCGCGTCTCCAAGATCATCGCCGCGGAGTACGCCAAGTTGAAGGAGAAGTTCGGCGACAAGCGCCGCACCCGCATTGCGCAGGACGCCACCCGTGAGATGTCTGATGAAGACCTTATTGCGGATGAGGATGTGGTGATCACGATCAGTGGTCGCGGTTACATCAAGCGTCAGCCACTCACCGCCTACCGCCAGCAGCATCGCGGCGGGAAGGGCGTGCGCGGCATGACCACGCGTGAAGAGGATGCGGTGAAGTCGCTCCAGGTTGCGAACACGCACGACTGGGCCTTCTTCTTCACCAATAAGGGTCGCTGCTTCAGCACCAAGGTGCACGAGATCCCAGACGCATCACGTCAGAACAAGGGGATTCCGATCGTCAACCTGCCGGGTGTGCAGGTGGAGTCTGGCGAAGTTCCAGTTGCCACCGTCATCCTGCAGAACTTCACCGCAGGTGGCTACCTCGCCTTCTCTACCAAGAAGGGTGTGATCAAGAAGACGGCGCTTGAGCAATTCGAGAAGGTGCGTTCGTCAGGAATTATTGCGATCACCCTTGATAAGGGTGATGAGCTTGCACAGGTAATCCCAACGTCTGGTGAAGATGACATTGTGCTCGCCACGCGACAGGGTCGCATCTGCCGCTTCCATGAGAAGGAGGTGCGACCGATGGGCCGCTCCGCCGGCGGCGTCATCGGGATCCGCATCGCCCGACAGGGTGACCTTGTAGTTGCCGCTGCCATCGTTGAGCCGGGCGCCGACCTCCTCGTTCTTACAGAGACGGGCTTCGGGAAGCGCGTCCCAGTCCAAGCCTTCAGTCGCAAGCATCGCGGCACCCAGGGTGTCCGCCTCATTCCGCTCGAAGGGCGCAAGACGGGGCCAGTGGTCGCCGTTCGCCAGGTGAGCGAGGCGGATGAAGAGGTGATCCTGATCAGTGCCGAAGGGCAGGTGGTGCGCACCAAGCTTGAGAGCATCGCCACTCGTAATGACGGCAGCTCCCAGGGCGTCCGCGTGATGACCCTCCGCGAGGGGGATAAGGTCGCTGGGATCGCCGCCTTCCGCACGGGGCTCGCACAGCGCGACGCCGGCGGCGGGAGCGACGAGGCTGGCGCACGGGTGGCCCCCGCACCTCGAACCAAGGCTGCACGACCGACCCCTGTGGCCAAGGTGG
>QWRJ01000014.1 GCA_003670475.1 Candidatus Limnocylindrus primus
AGTCCCTTACCTCACAGGCCTGACTCGTGTCGCTCGATCGGCGAGCGGTGGTTGATCTCCACAGCCACTCCGCTGCGAGCTTTGATTCACTAAGTAACCCAGTTTCGCTCGCACGCGCGGCGGCGTCGCGCGGCGTGACGCACCTCGCCATCACCGATCACGATCGCGTTGACGGCGCGCAGCGCGCGCGCGACGCGCAGGTTCCAGGGATCACCATCATCGTCGGCTCAGAGGTCCGCACCCAGGCGGGCGACATGATCGCTCTCTTCATTGAGCGACCACTCCAAGTCGGCCTACCACCAGAAGAGGCGATCGCAGCCATTCGCGCACAAGGCGGCCTTGTTGGCATCCCGCACCCGTTTGATGCGTGGCGCGGCTCGCTCCTTCTTGACGACCGCTTCCTCACGCTCCTTCCACTGATTGATTTCATTGAAGGATGGAACGCGCGACTTGTTGCACCGGGAGGGAACCAGCGCGCTGCAGAGATTGCGGCAACGCACGGCATTCCAAGCGTTGCGTCATCTGATGCGCACAGCATCATGGAGATCGGCAACGCCGCATCAATCTTGACCGGCGATCCTTCAACTCCGGCGGGCATGCGCGCTGCGCTCGCTGCGCCGCACGAACTAATCACCGGACGCGGTTCGTTTGTTGCGCGAGCGATCATGCCCGCTGTCAAGGTCATCAATGCGGCACGAGGAAATCGGCGCATTACGCCAGGGAGAACGTTCGGCGCATGAAGCGCGAAGGCACAACGTTCAGCATTCGCGACCGCGCGACACGTCCGTCAACACTCTTCGCTTTTACGTTGACCGCGCTCCTCCTCTTCGCACTCTGGAGTGCCGCGAGTAGTTTTGATCTTGAGCAGGTTGCCAGCGCAATCACGAGCGCGGACAGCGTCGCCCTCGTCGCCGCTCTCGCCGCGTGTTTCGGCACACTAATCCTTCGCGGCCTCCGATGGAGAACACTGATTACAACAATTGACATCAACATCTCTCGTCGCGCCGCGGTAGAGATCCTTGCACTCTCCTTCTGGGTCAACGTGATCTTGCCGGCGAAGATCGGTGATGTGTATCGCGCTTGGCTGCTTAAGAAGAATGGCGGGTCATCTTTTGGTCGAGCGGTCGGCACGGTCATTGTGGAGCGCGCGGTTGACCTGACCACGGTGGCGCTCCTCGGCGCACTCTCTGCGTACGTTGCGTTCGGCGGCAATCTGAGTCCTGCGGTTACCGCACTCACCCTCGTTGCGCTTACGCTCGCCTTTGTTGGCGCCGCGGTGCTCCTCCTTGGGCGCGGCCCAGCTGCACGGCTCGTTGCGCGGCTCCCCCTCCCCGCCGCTGCGGCCGAGCCGATCGCCCGCGCCTTCGATGCACTCAAGGCAGGAAGCCGCAAAGGAACGCTCATCGCCGTTACGCCGTACACGGTGATTATTTGGGGGCTTCAGGCTGCACGCCTCGGCTGTGTAGCGGTGGCGCTCGGCCTCTTTCAGGTAGACCCGGCGCCAGGCTTCCTCGGCATCTCCGCCGTGATCTTCACCGCACTCGTCTCCGCGGTGCTGAGCACGATCCCCTTCACGCCAGCAGGGATCGGCATCGTTGAGGCGGGGAGCGTTGGCATCCTGATCAGCATCTTCGCCATGCCGCCAGAAGCGGCGATCGCCCTCACGCTGCTCGATCGCGTGATCGACATTGGCAGCCTTATGGTTGGCGGCGGGATCCTCTTTGCGGTTTCGCCGTACCCGCGCGGCGCGGGCTCGCTGCGCTAGCGCGCTTCACAGGCTTCTTGCCAGCGACCTTCGCGACCTTCGCCACCTTCGCCACCTTCACCACGCGCTTGGCGGGCTTTGGAACGCCTGGTGATTCGGCGGGGAGTGGCTTCAGTTTCAGGTTCCCCTGCGCAAGTTGAATCGTGCGGTCCACATTCAGCCTGTCCCAGCCCTCCTCCATCCCTGGCGTCTCCAGGTAGTAGGCGGCATGCGCAAGCTTCGGATGACTGATCAGTGCGGCGAGTCCGCGCGCACCAACCTCGCCACCACCGATGTGCTGGTGGCGATCAAGCTTTGAACCGTGCGCCGCCTTGCTGTCGTTGTAGTGAATCATCACAAGCTTCTCAAGGCCTATGCGCCGGTCAAACTCGCTCACTACGCGATCAAGTTGATCAATGTCAGACATCTCAATACCAGCGCCCCAGAGGTGCGCCGAATCCAGGCAGTAGCCAACGCGCGACATATCAACACGTTGCTTCGCCATCGCCTCATGAATTGCAATCAACTCTTCAAGGCTCTCGCCAATACCGTTACCACCACCGGCAGAGTTCTCGAGCACCAAGAGCGCGTCGCTTGATGCCTTCGGTACGCCGTCAAGAATTTGATCAACCGCTTCAGCGACGCGCTTCACGCCCGCCTCAACACCGGTGCCAAGGTGTGAGCCAATGTGCACGTTCACAAACGATGCGCCGTACTCAGGTGCAACGCGAAGTTCGTACTGCAACAGTGCAATGCTTTTCTCGCGAATCTCTGGTCGTGGTCCAGCAAGATTGGCAAGGTAAGCGGCGTGCACGGCGAGCGGGCCGAAACCGTGCTCTTTCATGCGTGCGCGGAACTCCGGCAACTCTTTTGGAAGTTCGGCGCGACGCGCCCAGCCGGTTGGGTTGCCAGTAAAGATCTGTAGCCCCATCGCGCCGACTGACGCAGCGCGATCCGCCGCCTTCACGAGGCCTGGGCCAACAGCAAGGTGCGCGCCGAGCATGCGATCGAGCCGCCCTGCGGCGGAGGCTGGGGCTGAGCTCTTCAATTTGCGCGCTGCTGCCATGCGCGCATCCTCCCACAGAAAAGCTATTCGCTAGGGAAGCTCTTGACGGTGATCTCGATCCCAAGCCCATCCTCAAGGACGACCGACTCGGCGCTCGTTACTAGTTCACCAACCACGCGAATCTCTGCAAGGCCGGCGGCAACTGCATCTGGGATGGATGGATTTGCACTACGGCGCCAGAGTTCAAGGAAGTCGGCGAGCGTCGCTACCGTCTCACTTGGTGCCTCAACATGCAACTTTCCGTCTGTCTCATGCGTGTGCAACCAGTACATGCACTGCTCCTTGACGCCGATGTTTGCAGGAACCTGTGCGGTGACACCGCTTGGGAGGATCACCGTTAGTTGCGCATGAATGTGATACGCAGCATCGTGGCCACCAAAGTCACACGAGACGGCACTTACGGTCTCTCCAAACCCTCCAACAGGGTCTGCGTTCGGAATGCCGTACTTATCTGCCCCAGCGCAACTAGCCGCGAGCAGGGCGGCGGCAACGGCAACGGAGAGCTTCTTCATGCATAGATGATACCAAGGAGCGCAGAAAAGATCCTAGCGTTCGTAGGCTACGCTCACGCCAGCCACCCACTGGACGCCTGATGCGTGCAACGCCCGCGCCGCTTCACGCATCGTGGCCCCACTCGTGCGCACATCATCAATGAGCACAACCGCAGCAGGGAGGGTGGCGGCCTCCGCGGTTGCCATCACACCGTCAAGTATTGCGGCGCGCTCGTCACGATGTGCAGTGTGAAGTGGCGGGGTGGGACGTGTTCGTACCAGGAGCTGTGCGACCGGCGCCCCACAAGCCAACCCCGCCGCCTCTGCGATCAGCAGGGCGTGATCAAATCCCCGCTCATGCACACGGCTCTGGTCCGTTGGGATAGGGACGAGCGTTGCCTGGAATGGCGCGTTGCGTGCGACATGCGCGATGGCAGGGCGCAGTGCCGCACCGAGCTCTCGCGCGAGACCTGGAACACCACCGTATTTCAGGGTGCGGATCGCCGTACCGAGCCCACCCTCGTATGGGCCGAGTGCGGCGGCGGCACGCAGGCCAGTTGCGGGGACCGGTTCTGGTCGCGTGGGGATCCACAGAGCACGACACGCTTGGCAGAGGAGGGCCCCCTCGCAGTCACAGATGCCGCAGCGCGGCGGCGCGAGGAGTTCGATCACAGGGGCGAGCGCGCTCAGCACGAGGCGCTGCACGTTTGGGCTGATCGTCCACATCATGGAAGCGTTGCGTACGGCACGTACGGTGGATGTAGCGCCTACGATACGAGCATGCCGACCCCAGCCCGCACCATCGCTATCTCCGCGACCCCACTTACTGGGGTCAGCGCCGCTGAATGGGAGCGGCTCTTGGCGGCAAACCCCACCGCAACCGCCTTCTCGGATCGCGCGGTACACGCCGCCTGGTGGAGCGCACATAGCGACACGGCGGAGGATGTCAGCCTTGCAGCGCGAGACGCGGCGAGTAACGAGCTGCTCGGCTACCTTCCACTGATGAAGCGACCAGACGGCGTGGTCTATTCAGGTGCAACGTTTCACATTGATTACGCCACCGTGCTACTCGCGCAAACATCATCCGAAAAAGAAGATGACGTTGCAGCGGCACTTGCAGGGGCGCTTATTGACACCAACGCACCGCTCAACCTGTTGCGACTACGAAACGAAGACGCCACGCACGCGCGCATGATCAGCGCCATCAAACGCGCTGCTCAAGCAAACCACAGAACCGCAACGTTCGGTATTGAAGAGCCAGCGCCGTTCATTGATCTTGTTGGAATCAGCACGTTTGACGAACATCTTGAACGCCTCGACAAGAAAGAGCGTCACGAGATTCGGCGCAAGCTGCGCCGCGCGGAAGTGGCTGGCGTGCAGATTAGCGAGAGCAAGGATCTCAACGCAGATCTTCCAGAATTCATTCGGCTGCACCGCGCGCGCTGGGGTGAGGGCGGCCTCTTCACTGCAACAGATAAGGGAGCGTCAGAGGAGCGCTTCATGCGTGAGATCTTTTCAACCGCACCGGCAGGGATGATCACACTCCTCCTTGCGCGGAACGAAGAGTTCGGCACGTTTGCGGCGGGACTGTTCCTGCGAGATGCGAACGCTCTACGCTACTGGAATGCTGGTGGTGATATTTCAGCGCGCGCACTCTCACCCGGCGTCTTACTCTTTGCGCACGGACTCACGATGGCGATTAGTGAGAAGCTGCCGCGCTTTGACTTCTTACGCGGCAACGAAGCGTACAAGTACGAATGTGGCGCGGTTGATGCGCAGGTGATGCAGCTCCAGGTGCCAGCATGATTCATAACAGTCATAGCGAACCGTGCACCGCACGTAAGCCGATCGGTCCGCTCCCTGACGGGAGCCGCATTCACGTGGTGCAGCTCTTAGCGACCGGGACGAACGGTGGTGCGCAGGAGAGCGTGGTGAACACGGTGTTGCGCATGGACCTGAGCCGGCACGATGTTCGTGTCATCTCGCTTTCTCACGGCAGCACGATCAAGCGACTCGAACGACTCGGTGTTGCCACGGAGGTGATTGAAGACGAAGAAGACAGCCGCGCCGCAGCGGCGCTTGCCGATCGCTTGATTGCGCTCAAGACGCAGGTGGTACATGCGCACATGTTCCGCGCTGAGGTGGTGGCGGTGCTCGCCGCCGATCTCGTGGAGGCACGCACTGGGAAGCGGCCGCTTCTTATCTCAACGGTGCACTCAAGCCGCTTCCGCTCGGCTGAGGATCGGGAACTCCTTGAGAAGATCACGCCGCGCATTGATCACTTGATCGCCGTGAGCGACGCGATCGTGCGAAAGATCGTGGCCGAAAGCCGCGACAGCACCAGCATCAGTCGCATCTATAACGGCGTGGACCTCGAGCGATTCGACAAGGTGATCAGCCGCGAGGCGGCGCGCAAGGAGATCGGTGTTCCAGACACAGCACTTCTTGCTGTCTCGGTCGGCCGCCTAGAGCCAGAGAAGGGCCACCCCACGCTCATTGAGGCGTGGCCGCTGGTGCATCACAACTTCCCAGAGGCCCAGCTCCTGATCGTTGGAGAGGGCTCCGAGCGCGATCGGCTGGAGGGCCTCGCCGCCGCACACCTGCGCAGCGAGATCTGCTGCGAGAGCGTCGCCTTCCTCGGCCGGCGTGACGATATCCCCACCATCCTCGCCGCGGCGGATGTGGTGGTGATGCCGAGCTATCGCGAGGCGCAGGGGATCGCGATCATTGAAGCGCTCGCCGCTGAGCGTCCGGTGGTTGCGAGTAACGTGGGCGGAATTCCAGAGATGATCACCGATGGCGAGAACGGCATCCTTGTCCCATCGCACGATCCAGCCGCACTCGCATCGGCGATTGACCTCATCTTCAAGAAGCCAGAGATTGGCGCGCAACTCGCCGCTACAGGCCACGCACTCGTGCACGCAGAACTTTGTATTGACTACATGCTGCGAGATATTGAGGCGATCTACGCGCTCGCCGTTGGTGGGAACCCTGCGCTTGTTCCGGATCGAAACGGCGTTCGCGCGAGCGACGCAACGAACTAGCGAGAATCAGCCGCGGCGGACGGCGCTCCAGTAGCGCTCAGCGGAACCACTCTTTCCGGCGGCGAGTGCAACGCGTGCGCCATGTCCGCGCACCGCATCGGCCATCTTCTGGTCGGAGCCGAAGAGGTGTGGCACCTGCGACGCGTAGAGCTTGATCCCCTGAATCTTCGTCTCAATGACGTTGCTGATATCTGCGATCTCTGGCGTTAGAGAGATATCGGCGGGAAGTTCTGCGCGATATTCGGCGGGAAGTCCGGCTGACGGATTGAACTCGTTCCACCAGGCGTACGGGAAATCTTCGTAGAAGGAGATCTTGCTCGCCCAATCTGGACCGGGCATCTCCCACTTGCGTGGCTCAGCAAGAAGGGCTGCGCCAACCTTGCGCGCCAACTGGTGATCAACATGCGAGCCGATACCGAGTGGGAAGTAGACGTGCTGCGGTTCAAGTCGCGTGATCTCTTGTGCAAGGAGCGTGATCGGCGCAGCGTCGCCTGGACGCACGCTGCCGAGTAGTTGCTCGTCACCTTCGTACCCGCGGAAGACAGCATCTGGGAGATCAAGGAAGACGACCGCCGCTTCGCTAAAGAGCGCGTAGTACTCATCTTCAACTTTCCGTTGCGCCATCGCTTCGCCAGCAGCTGCGGCGATCGCCGTGTTACCCGGCGTGTGCGTTCCTTGGCCGCCAACGGTATCAACGTCCTTTGCATGTGGAAGTCCGCCGCCACCACTGATGTCTGCCTTGCGATACCAGGATGCGCGCTGCCAGAACTCTTTCGCGCTCGCATCTGCCTCCTGCTGCGTTGCACCGAGTCGCGCCGGCTCCGCTTGCCACGGTGCGAGCTCGCTTGCTGTTTCACCGGGAACTGCAACATCGGTGGCAACTGAACCGCTATCAAATGCTTGCGTGGATGGCCAGATCGCCTTCCCGCCGAAGCCGAGCGCTTGGCGCTGGTACGGCGACATGCGGTTCAGATCGCCGTGGCCGGAGAAGACGCTAATGATGATCACGTTCTGGCCGAGTTCGCGAAGGTGCGCGATCAAGCCGCCGCAAGAGAGTGCAGCATCATCTGGATGCGGTGAGATGAAGATGTGGCTCATAGCGCTGCGATAACCAGCGTGCCGCGTGCGCCGCTTGCGCTACGGGCTTGGGGACGCGCTCGGCGACTCCGAAGCGCTCGGCGCAGGTGTTGCAGAGAGCGCCTTTGGGAGTGTCTTGATCAAGCCGTCACGCCCCATCAGAAGCGGATAGGCGATCACCGCCGCCATTGCGATCGTTGCAACAAGCACGAAGAGGCGTGGCCCGCGATCCTTCGCGACGGCCGCCTTCGGTGTGAAGCTTTGCTTCTCTGTGCTCATGCCGCTGATTCTAGCGGGGTCATCGGAGTGAGGCGTATCCGGTGAGTTCCACGTAGGCGGCGCCGCTCACCGGTCGGCCGTTGAGCGTGCCGCTGACCCGATTCGCCCCCTCCCAGTAGATCACCCCCGTGGAGGCCCGCGTGTCCAGCTCCTGGTCGAGCACCTCTGGGCTGATCGCCACGCTCAGCCCCTTCGACGGGATCTCCAGCCTCCAGCCAGAGGGCCAGTTCGCCCCAGTCGCAGGGCTGAGCCAACTCCCCGTTGCGGTGAGGCGGATATCGCTGTCAGGGATGCGCTCAACGTTGCCGTTCGCAGCCACCCAGGTGCCGTAGATCAGCGGGTAGTTGCCATCTGCGTTCCGTACGAACGAGAGCATCAGGTCGATCGGTCGCCCGGCACTATCCGTCATGTTCAGCGCGAACCAATCCCAACCGCCACCGCCAATGGCAATGAAGTCGCCCCACTGATGATCAAACCATGAACTCCCAACAACTGACAGCACCACACCATCAATCGTGATCTCTCCTTGCGTTGGCATGCGCGTGCGCGAGTAGTAGTACGAACCACCAGCGTCGGCAAAATCAACCCAACCATCGTCGTCATGCAGTACTGGCGCAGCGGGTGCGGCGAGCTGCAACGCCAACCATTCGGCGCTGATCTGCATCCCGCCATCAAGGCCAAGGTTCATCACCCACGGTTCGTTTCCCAGCGTTGCAGGATTGAGCGGATCCGCACCAGTAATCGCGAACGCGGCGGCTGGTGGCACAAAGAACTGCGCACCGATATCAACTTGCGGACCAATCTCGGAACGCTGCACATACTGGAATGATCCGGCGCGATCACCTCGCGGCTTCTCCGTCAACGCAATGTGCGACGCCCAGGTCACAGGAAATGCACCGCGCTCAGCGCGGAAGATCACCGCCTCATAGCCAAACTCGCGCGAACCATCCAACGTTGCAAGGTGGCCAGTGACGTACCACCACTCAGTGAGTCGATCATGCGCCGCATCGTCGCGCGGGAAGCTGACCGGCTGCGGATCGTTGCGTGGCGCAAGCGGCGTCGCCTTAACGATCGGCGCGCCAGTAGGCGCGGCACTGTTGGAGAGGATCGGTCCGTTGCACGCGCTAACGGCAAGCGCCGCGAATAGAACGAGCACTAGCGCGCGTCTCATCGTGCTCGCGCCTCCGTCTCCGCTTCCGTTGCAATGCGTCCGGAGAGGAGTCGCTCCATCCAGCGCGGTGCCCACCAGTTCCACTTGCCGAAGAGTCGCATCGTTGCAGGAACCAGCAGCGCGCGAACAATGGTGGCATCAAGCGCAACGGCAATTGCAACGCCAACGCCGAGCGCCTTGATCAAGACGATCTCGGCAAAGACGAATGATCCCGCAACCACCACAACAATGAGCGCCGCAGAGGTGATGATGCGACCGCTGCGCTCAAGGCCGCCAGCAACGGCGGCGGCGTTATCGCCCGTGCGATCGTAGATCTCGCGCATGCGCGTCAGCAGGAAGACTTCGTAATCCATAGAGAGACCGAACAAGACGCAGAACAAGATCACGGGGATCGTGGTCTCAACAAACCCGAGTGGTGCAAAGCCGAGGATCGCGGAGAGGTTCCCCTCCTGGAAGATCCAGACGAGTGCGCCGAAGCTTGCAAGGATTGAGAGGGTATTCATGACGACCGCTTTAATCGGCAAGACGATTGAGCGCAACAGCACCGCAAGGATGAGCAGTGTGGCGAGGATCACCACCGCAGCGGTGCGCGGGAATTCGCCGGAGATGGTGTCTACCACGTCAACAATCTCCGCCGCACCGCCACCAATGAGTGCGTTGAGTCCTGCAGGCGGCGTGATAGCAGACGGCGTGCCCGCGGCAATACTGCCCGGATGTGCCGCGCGAAGTTCACCAACGAGCGCGCGTGACTCTGGACGATTCGGTCCATTTGTTGGTGTGATGGAGACGGTGGTGAGATCACCAGCGGTGGTGAAGCTCAGGATCTGCGCCGCATAACGATCTGGCGGCGTCGCGCCGTCAGTTGAAGAGGATGAGTAGAGCAGCTGGTACTGCGTGAGCGTCAGTCGCGGATCAATCGAGACAATGGAATCTACGCGCGCCACACGCGGATCTGCCTGCAGCGCCTGCACCCAGTCATAGAGGAGCTTGATGTTCGCAGCGCTCGTGACTGGGCCATCCGTGCGCACGGCGGCGGTCATGGGGCTAAACGATCCTTCGCCGAATGCGTCGGTGAGCGCGTCGAGCGCCTGGCGACTCGGGACGCGCTCGGGGAGGATGCTGCCGTCTGGTGCGTTGAAGCGCACCCCAAGCCACGGCGTGCCGAGGGCGATCAAGAGGGCGAGCGTTGGCAGGGCCACGGCAATCGGTCGGCGCATCACGGCGCGTGCGAGGCGTGCCCACGGTCCACGCTCGTTGACCTTGCCGCTCCCTAGGCGGCGGATCGCGAGCCGATTCACGCGCGGCCCAAGCAGGCTCAAGATCGCTGGCATCAGCGTGACGCTGGAGGCTACGGCGATCGCCACAGTGATCGCACCAGCAATGCCGATGCTGCGCAGGATGGCGAAGTCAAAGAGGGCGAGGCCAGCCAAGCCGAGCATCACCGTGACGCCAGAGAAGAAGACGGCGCGCCCAGCAGTGGCAACGGTGCGTTGCACCGCGTCGCCAAGTTTCGCACCGCGACCGAGCTCTTCACGGAATCGCGAGACGAGAAGGAGCGAATAATCCACGCCAAGCCCAAGGCCGAGCAGCGTAGTGAGATTCAACACGAAGATGCTCATGCGCGTTGCCTGCGCAGCACCAAAGATTGCCGCAAGCGCAACGATCACCGTTGCGCCACCGACCGCAAGTGGCAGACCTGCTGCAACGGCAGATCCAAAGACGAGCAGCAAGACAATCGCCGCAAGCGGAAGGCTGATCAACTCACTGCGCTGCAGATCGGTTTCAGAAACGATCTGGATGTCTGCATAGAATGATGGCCCGCCAGCGAGCGCAACCTTAATCCCATCAACCTCAACGAGCGCCGCTTGGATCCCCTCAAGTGCCGCTGGTGAATCGTCTGGCTTGAGATCAAGCAAGATCACGTCATAGACAATCTTCTTCTCCACGTTGACCTGTGTTGGCGCGATCAAGTGTGAACGCGAGCCCACCACGTGTGGCGCGTTCGCCACGCCAGCAACGGCTCGTTGCGCCGCCGCCTCAAATTGCGGCGTTCCTGGTGTCAGCGTTGATGAGCTGATCGCAAGAACGAGTGCAGAGGGTGGCGCGCCGAGCTCACTCTCTAGCGCTGCGCGCGACCGCGCACTCTCCAGCGTTGGAAGATCAAAGCCACCCGCCTGCAGTGCGCCTGGCGCCTGTGGTGCAAACGGAAGTGCGCAGAGAACAATCAAAACCCAGGCGCCAATCACCAGCCGTGCATGTGCGTGCACAAACGCACCGAGTCGTTCAAACGGCGGCAGCCTGCGCGCAGCTCGCGCCACGCTAGCGTCCTATGGCGAGGCGAGAGGCGAGGAAGTCTGGAAGCCCTGCGGCATCAATCGCTTCTTGCGCGGCAGGGATGTTGTACTCCACACGGCGCCACGTCACAGTTCCAAGTCCCGCGCCGAGTTCGTCGCGCTCCCAGAGCAGCCACGCCGCACGCGGATCGTGATCGCGCGGTTGGCCAACAGATCCAGCGTTCACCAGTGATCCAGCGCGCAACGCGATTGCCTCCGTACCAACGTGCGTTGCGTGGGCAACGCCGTCCTGCAGGCTCCAGAGCGCGGGGATGTGCGTGTGCCCGTGAAAGAGGAGCGGCGTTGCAAGTACGCGAAGGTTCTCTTCAGCGATCTCCCGTTGCACGACGTACTCCATGATCGGATCGCGTAGCGACGCGTGCACGATGGTTGCCGCACCCATCTCCACCACTCTCGGGAGTGCACGCAACCAGCTGCGACTCTCTGCTGTCAAAACATCACGCGTCCAGAGTGCCGCGGCGTGCGCCCCTTCGTTGAACGTCTCAATGACGTTATCACCGAGTGCTGCAAGATCGTGGTTCCCCATCACGCCGATAGCTCCAACGCGCTGCAACTCGGTAATCACTTCATTTGGGAATGCGCCGTACCCCACCACATCACCGCAGTGCCAGATCGGCGCACCCGGCGCAGTTCGCGCTACGTCCTCAAGCACTGCCTGCAGCGCAGGGAGGTTTGCGTGCACATCGGAGAGGATGACAACGCTCATAAGGTCCTTACCCTCGTGCGCGTAGGCGCTTCAAGAGGCCAAGGCGCCACGCGCCGAGTAGCACAAGCGCTGGAAGCCCAACCATCAGAAGGAGCGTGTCGAGTGGCGCAAGGTAGTTCTGCACCTCTTCCCAGCGCTCACCGAGCGCCGCGCCGCCCCAGATGAGTGCGGCGTTCCAGGCCAGCGCGCCAACCGCGCTATACGTCAAGAAGGGGAGCAGCGGCATGCGCGCAATTCCGGCTGGGAAGGAGATCGCCGTTCTAAGGAGTGGCACGAAGCGGCTCCAGAAGACGACCTTGCCACCGTGCTTCGCAAAGAAGCGATCGGCGCGATCAAGGTCTTCCGTTGAGATGCGCACGAACCTGCCGTAGCGCTCCAGCAGCCGCCGTCCGCCGTACGCGCCAATCGCATACGCGCCCCAGGTACCAACCATGGAGCCGAGCGTGGCAAAGAAGATTGCGGGGATCAGCTCCCAGCGGCCGCCAGTGAGCGGCTCGATCGCGGTGGGATCGGCCACCAGGAATCCGGCGAATGGGAGGATGAACTCTGAGGGGACGGGGAAGCTGGAGGCGTCCACCGCCATCGCCACGGCGAGGCCGAGATAGCCGACCGCCTCATAGAGGGAGGTGATCAACGGGATCAGGATCTGATCAAGCCATGCGAGCATGCCTATAGCGTGCCAGAGATCGCCCCCGAGCGAGCGGTTCGCTATGATCTGGCCATGACACTCTTTACGCTCCCGTTCACGAATCCGATCGAGTTCTTCATCTCACTCGCCATTGGCGGGGGGTTCGTCTACATCTTCCAGAAGTCCGCCATGAGCCAGGAGCAGCGCGAAACCGCATGGGTGAAGCGCTTCATCACTGGACCAAACTCAAAGGTGATCTGGGGCGCCGCATGGATCGCATGGGCTGTTGTCTTTGGCCTGATTCTCGGCACCTTCACTGACAAGACCGCCGCCTCCGCCTACGGCTCGGTCGGCCTCGTTGCCATGTTCTCCGGCTTCTTCGTCATGATGGGCTTCATCTGGGCCACCATCGGCGAATAGCCACCTACGGCAAGACGCCGTAGCTCACTGCGGCGTGGCGCACGCCTCAGGATTCAGGGTTCCCATAATCCAACTCCAGCCGCGGAAGTCTCCAGTGCGCCCAACATGGAGCGGATGCGCGCAATCCCACGCGGCGGCGAAGCTATCCAGCACATCTGCGGCATCAAGCCGTGCACCGTTATGGAAGCGCACATCGCTGCGCAGCGCACACTCCACTACAAGTCCGTCTGCAGACGCAACACAGCCAGTGGCAAGTCGCGGTTCGGCGGCGGTACCGCCCTCCGTATATCCGTAAAGTCCTTCCATCACTTGCGCGCAGATGCGCACCGCTTCACGATCCTCTTCATCCATGCAGTAGAGGCCGGCCGGCTCGCCGCCCTGCAGCCAGGTGAACGTGTCGCTCCCCTCAACGCGCACGGAGGCGAGCCGCTCCATTGCAACCGGTGAAGCAACCAAGCCGCGGACCGCTGCACGCGCTGCAATTAGTGATGCACCGTTCGCAATCGGCACCACAGGAACCTGCGAACGAATCTCGTTGTTGATTTGCGTGAAGAGCGCTGCACGAGCAGCAGGGTCCGACTCGCGTTGCGCCTCATCCAGCAGAGCAACAAGTTGCGGATACTGATCGCCGTGCGCCGGACCAGAGGTTGAACCGAAGTCAATGCCGAGCGAATTCCACGCCTCTGGATAATCCGGTAGTGCGGCGGAGAAGGAGGCGCCGCGCAGTTCGCCAGATAGCAGCTTCCCAATGTAGCCACCCGCCTCTTGCACATCCAACGTGACGCGAATCCCAACTGCGGCGAGTTGCGCCTGGATATCCGTGGCCACCGCAACTGGATCAGGGAGATATGCACGTGGCGTCTCACGAAGTGAGAGTGTCAAGTCAATGCCGTTTGGATAGCCGGCCTCTGCAAGTAGCGCGCGTGCCGCGATGAGATCCTGTGCGTACCACGCATCACCTTCGCAGGCGCCGTCAATGACGCACGGAGGCACGTGCGTTGCAAGCGTGGAACCAGATGGGTAGAAGAGATCAACGATCCGCTGACGATCGAGTGCGATTCCGATCGCTTGGCGCACGCGCACGTCACTCACTGGCGCATAGCGATTGTTGAAGTTCAGGTAGAAGGTGTTGAATCCCGGACGCGTAATGAGCGCAAGTGAAGAGTCAGCGGCGATTGCCGCCTCATCTGTTGGCGCAAGGTTATCCGCCGCATCAACCGTCCCCGCGCGGAGCTGCAGCAGTCGTGCCGCAGACTCTGGCTCCCACTGGACCACCACGCGCTCGCTGGCGGCCCTATCACCCCAATACGAGCCGTTGCGCGACAACACGATCTGTACACCCTGCTCCCATGCGGAGAGCACGAGCGGTCCAGTGCCGTTCATCGTGGAGGCGAGCGAGCCGTCCGCAATAGCAGCGGCGAGCCAGCCTGAATCGTTCACGGAAAAGTTCGTCACCGCCAGCTTCTGCGTAAAAGCAGGATCTGGCGCGCAGAGGGTGAAGCGCACCGTACGTTCGTCTACGGCCTCGATCTTTGCAATCCCCAGCCGCGCTGCGCCACTCTCGCCTACCGCACATTCGGCGGCGCCAGCCTCCGGCCAGCTTCGCGCCGAAAAGGCAATCTCAGATGACGGGGCAGGCGCGCCAGCGCACGCGCCAGCGAGCAGTCCTGCTGTGAGAAGGGAAAGCACGAGTCTCATCTGCAGAATAGTAGCGAGTGCCTAGAGACGACGCAGCGCATAGAATCCCCAAATGCGCCTCACCAAATCAGCGACCCAGATCAAGAAGAACGACCCGCGCGACTTGCGACTGGTCATGGCGGGGCAAGGGATCTCGCTGGTTGGAGATGCGATCACAGCGCTGGCGCTGCCGATCGTTGCGGTGGACCTGCTGAACGCGAATTCGCTCGACACGGGGCTCCTTGGTGCGGCGAGCACGGTGGCGTACTTGGCGCTCGGGCTACAGGCGGGCGTCTGGATCGATCGCGCGTCACGTCGGCGATTCTTGATTGCGGCGGACGTTGTGCGTGCGGCGCTCCTCTTGGCGATTCCCGCTCTCTATGTGCTCGGCGTGCTCACGCTGCCACTCCTCATTGCAATGCAGGTTGGCATTGGCGCCGCAACCGCCTTCTTTCAGATCGCAATGCCCGCATATCTGCCGAGACTCGCGAGCGGCGAGCAGCTCCTGAAGATCAACTCGCGCATTGTGGTGCTTGGCGAAGGTGCGGGCTTCGTTGGACCAGGACTTGCGGGCGGACTGATCACCCTCTTCTCTGCCCCCGTTGCGCTCGTTGCTGATGCGCTGAGCTTCGCCTTAAGTGCGCTTAGCATCGCTTCAATCAAAACAAAAGAGCCAGCAGCACCAAAGAAGAGTTCGCACAGTGTGGCAAAAGATTTGCGCGAAGGGGTCCGCGCGCTCTGGGCCCGTCCACTGCTACGCCTGATCACGTTAGAGGCGGTGAACGGGAATGTTGCCTTCAGCATCATGCTGGGCCAATCAATCATCTTTCAGCGACTCGACCTTGGCTTCAGTCCCGCACTCATCGGCGCTACCGCCTCTGCGGGATTCCTGGGCGGACTGCTCGGTAGTGCAGTTGCACCAACGGCACTGAAGCGCATTGGATTCGGCCGTTTAATCTTTGGCACCACGATCATCTTTGGCTTCATTGAGTTCCTTCAGCCTCTCGCCGCCGTTGTGCCAGTGGAGCTTCGCGTTCCGCTGGTGGTGGCGAACTTCTTCCTCGGTGGCTTCTTCCTCTTGACCTACATCGTCCCAGTCACCACCTTCCGCCAGCTTGTCATTCCTGATCGACTCTTGGGCCGCGTGATGGGAGTGAATCGCGTGGTGACCTGGGGTATTGGGGCCACGTTCGGCTTTGCGATTGGCGGGGTGATTGCGAACGCCACGAATCGGCCGATTGCGCTCTTGATTGGCGCGATCATGCAGACGCTCGTGCCGCTCATCATGTTCGGCGGCGCTCGCATCTGGAAGCACCGCACCATTGCCGCCGCGGTAGCGAGCGACACACGCGCCGCCTCCCGCTAAGATCTCACCATGTGCAAGAAGATCACGTGCGACATCTGCAAGAAGCCAACCTGGGAGGGTTGCGGCGAACACATTGAGGACGCCCTCAAAGACGTCCCAACATCAGATCGCTGCACCTGCCCCCGCGAGCCGAAGAAGAGCTAACGCGCTAGGCGCGCTCGGTTACGCCCCACTGGTTTGATCCGGCGTCGCTCTTGGTGGCGAGCCAGACGATCAGCACGATCCATCCAATGATCGGAATCAACCCGATCAGCAGCCACCAGCCGCTCTTCCCAATGTCATGCATGCGTCGGATTCCGAGCGCAATCCCTGGGATGAAGATGGCGATGCTGAAAAGCGACTGCAGCAGGTCGCCAGGGAAGAAGATGTCTAAGGCGCCAGCGGCCGCACCCGCAAGCGTGGTAAAGAGCACGAATGACCAGTACTCGGACCGGCTCGCCCGTCCCGTGATCTGCGCGTACGCACCTGTGGTCATGTTGCGCTTAACCGACTGCGTGAACTCCATCTGATACCTCCTCTATATGACGAACTACGGCGCCTCAACGAGGGGCTTCACCTCAAGCATGAGGCGCTCCATGGTCTGGTGGTCGTAGGGGGCGGGGAGCTCAACGAGGGCGGTGTCAAAGCCGGCATCCATGTAGGCGCGCAGTTGGGTGGCAACGTGCTGTGGGGTGCCGAGCATTGGGCGGTTCGGTTCGGTGATCTCTTTCACGTCCACCTTGTTGTGCTTCGCCTGGGCCTCCCATACGGCGCGGGCCTCTTCCTCTGTGTCGCGGATCACCATCCAGATGTTGGCGGTGCGGGCGATCTCCTTCTCGTCCCGACCAACGGCGGCGCAGTGTTCCTTGAGGACGCCGTCAAGTTCCTTCAGTGTATTTGGGTCGCCGAAGCCATTCCACATGTCGCCGTACTTGGCGAGCGTGAGGAGCGTCTTGGTGCGGCCGTTGCCGCCGATCATGATCGGCACGCGCTTCTGGATGGGGAGTGGCGCGTGCGTCAGTTCGCTGAAGTTGTAATGACCACCTGCGGGCGAGGTGACGGTGTCGCCGTTTAGGAGCCCGCGCATGGCGGCAACGGATTCGTCGAGCCAGGTGAGGCGCTCGCCAATGCTCTTGCCGAACGGGATGCCGTGGTGTTCGTGTTCGTAGTCGAACCATGCGCCGCCAATCCCAAGGATGGCGCGGCCGTTTGAGGCGTGATCCAACGTGCTGATCGCCTTGGCCACAATCCCTGGATTGCGGAAGGTGTTGGCGCCAACCATCAGGCCGAGCTTGATCTGCTTGGTGGCGGAGGCCCAGGCGCCGAGCGTCATGTACGCCTCAAAGATGTCCTGCTGCGGGTCGCCAACAATGGCGTGCAGGTGATCCCAGGTCCAGAGGTGGTCGGCGCCGAGCTGGTCTGCGAGCTGCGCCGCCTCAAGGAACTTCGGCCAACTCGTGGCCTGGCTCCAGAGGTTGATCCCCACCTTCAGCGTGCGTCCCCCGTTTGTCATACATGCAGCGTACGCGCTCTGCGCTATGGGGGGAGGGGGTGTGGCAGGATGCGGGAATGATTGAGACGGGCTACTTCGCAACGGGATGCTTCTGGGGGGCTGAGCGACGCTTCTGGCAGACACCGGGCGTCACCGAGACCGCCGTGGGCTATATGGGCGGGAGCAAGGCGTCGCCTTCCTATGAAGACGTCTGCACCGGAGCTACGGGTCACGCAGAGATTGTGCGCGTGCGATTCGATACGGGTGCTACTTCATATCGAAAGCTGCTCGAGCTCTTCTGGGAGATGCACGATCCCACCACGCTGAATCGGCAGGGGAACGATGTGGGCACGCAGTACCGCAGCGCCATCTATTACGTAGGTGATTCGCAGCGCGAGGCGGCCGAGTCAACCTCTGCGCTGTATGGCGCCGCAATTGCTGCGGACGGTCACGGGCCAATTACCACGTCAATTGTCTCTGCCGAGGGTCACGAGTTCTGGGAGGCCGAGGAGTATCACCAGCGCTACTTAGAGAAGAACCCAAAGGGCTACGACTGCCACGCCAACACAGGGGTGCGCTTCCCTTCGGAGCTTGCACCAGAGATCGTGGTGAGCGGCGCGTATCCCGTGGTGATTGATGAAGCCGCCCTGCGCGCGCGTGTGGACGAACTCTCGTTTGAGGTGCTGCGCCGTGCCGCAACGGAGCAGCCGTTCGTTGGCGAGTACACCGACACAGAGACGGTTGGCGTCTACAAGTGCAAGGCGTGCGACAACGAACTCTTCCGCAGTGAGACCAAGTTCCACTCCGGTTGCGGCTGGCCGTCGTTCTATGCGCCTACCTCATCTGATGCTGTTGAACTGATTGAAGATCGCTCGCTTGCGCCGCGCGTTCGTGTGGAAGTGCGTTGTGCGGCATGCGGATCGCATCTTGGTCACGTCTTTGAGGGCGAGGGCTACGAGGTCCCCACCGATCAGCGCTGGTGTATCAATAGCGTCTCGCTCGTCCTACAGCCGAAGTAGCGATGGCGGCGGCCAAGCCGGTTCGCGAGATCATCAAGTACGCTGACGGCACCGTGAAGGCGCGCGGCTCGCGACTGAACGGCAAGATGCACGGCGCA
>QWRJ01000015.1 GCA_003670475.1 Candidatus Limnocylindrus primus
GAAGAGTCGCGGGGGCGACTCGTGGTCGTGGGAGAACCTGGTGACCGCATGCATGTCGTGCAATCACCGTAAAGGCGACCGACTTCCAGAGGCGGCGGGCCTGCAGCTGCGCCGTCGTCCGTACGAGCCGCGCTGCGATGTCTACGCCATCTTCCTCCCCTACCTCCGCCACGATGCATATTCCGCGTGGCGCGACTTCCTCTTCATTGGAGAGGGCGCGGCGGCGAGCGGCGCGTGAGCCACGAGGCGGCACTTCGCGCCGCCGTTCCAGAAGATGTGGCAGGACTCATGGGTGAGCTCCGCGCGGCAGGCTTTGCGGCATACGTTGTTGGCGGCGCGGTACGAGACACGCTTGCTGGTCGAACCCCAGCCGACTGGGACCTAGCGACAGACGCCACACCTGACCAGCTGCGCAGCGCCTTTCCTGACGCGCAGTACGAGAACCGATTCGGCACCGTAGGGATCCCAACGTCAGAGGGAGCGCGTGAGGTCACCACCTTCCGCGCCGATGGACCGAGTAGCGACGCACGTCGACCCGATGCGATCACTTTCCTTAGGGCAATCGAGGGTGACCTTGCGCGACGCGACTTCACCATCAATGCCATGGCGTTCGGCGCCCCCTCAGGTGCGCACGGCGATCCGGTTGCTTCTGGGACCCTTACTGATCCGTTCGGTGGCGCGGCAGACCTTGCCGCCGGGGTACTTCGTGCCGTAGGTGATGCAGGCGAGCGATTCCAGGAGGACGCGCTGCGCATGCTGCGCGCCGTGCGCTTCGCGACGCGCTTCAGCTTGACGATCGAATCAGCGACAGCGGCTGCGATACGCCGTGACGCCGCGCTCGTCACCACGCTCTCTGGTGAGCGGATCGGCGCGGAGATCGAGGGGATCCTCGCCGCAGAGAATCCCGCGCCCGGCCTGCACGCGCTCCACGAGCTCGGCCTCACCGCGCAGATTGCGCCAGAACTGCGCGCCGCATGGGTCGCTGAACTCCCTGCACGCGTCGCTGCAGTTGGTCGCGCCGGAAGCCAAGATGCGCCTGATCCGATCGGCAGGCTTGCCGAGCTGCTCGCAGTCCTTACAGATGACGCGGTGGTGGAGAAGGTCCTGACCGCATGGCGGAGGCCGCGCGCCACGCTGTATGCAGTGGCCGCGCTCCGTGCAGCTGATCGCAGCGCCGCAGCTGCCGAGCACGGCGAGATTGATGCCGCGTCGTATCGCATCGCCACTGCGGCGCAGAGTGGTGACCCGCGTGATGCCGCTCGCCAACTACGTCGCCGCATTGCGTCAGGTCGCGCCACTCCAGCCGCCGCAACACTCCTTGCGCTCTGTGACCGTGCCGATGAGCAGCAGATCCCCGCTCTCGTGGGCGACCTCGCCGCTGACGGAGCGGAGATCATCGCAGCGATCAACGAGCAGCCGGGCGCCTGGGTGAAGCCGCTCCTTGAGGAACTACTGCAGCAAGTTGCGCACGGACATATGGAGAACCGCCGTGACGCACTCGTCGCTGCGGCGAAGCAGTTGCACGAGAAGAAGCGATAGCACCTCAGCGCAGCGCTAGAATCCACGCATGACAGAGCCTGGCGCAACAATCTTGCTCACCGGAGGTGCCGGCTATGTTGGCGCTGCAACCGCGGACGCGCTGCTTGCCGCCGGCTATCAGGTTGTGGTGCTAGATGACTTGTCGAGTGGACATGTTGAGTCCATCCCAAATGCCGCCTCATTCCAGACAGGAAGCTACGGCGACCGTAACCGTGTAGAGCAGCTCCTCCACACCGCTCGCATTGATGCGGTGGTTCACTGTGGCGCAAAGAGCATCGTCTCGGAGAGTTCCGAGCAGCCAGGGTTCTACTTCAGCGTCAATGTCCAGGCGAGTCTCATCCTTCTTGAAGCTGTGCGCAACGCAGGAATCAACGCCTTTGTCTTCTCTTCGAGCGCCGCGATCTACGGCGCGCAGCCGGCCCTGAATCTCAGCGAAGAGCTACCCCCTGATCCGATCAACCCATATGGTGCAACGAAGGTCGCCTTCGAACTCGCGCTGCGCTCATTTGCAGAGGCTGGTGAGCTGCGCGCCGTTGCCCTGCGCTACTTCAATGTTGCGGGGAGCACCGAGCGAATCAGCGAGCGCCACACCCCTGAGACGCATCTCGTCCCGCGACTTCTCCAGGCCGCCCAGAGCGGCGAGCTGTTTGAGCTTTACGGCAACGACTACGCCACCCCAGATGGCAGCGCACTCCGCGACTACGTGCACCTCTCTGATGTTGCCGCCGCCAACGTGGCTGCCGTGAAGTACGTACTGAAGGATTCAACGAAGCCTGGCTACGCCGCCATCAACATCGGAAGCGGAGTCGGCACGAGCGTCAAGGAGGCGATCAGCGCCGTTGAGCGCTCAACAAAGCGCAGGATCAACGTCCAGATCAAACCGCGCCGCGCTGGCGACCCGCCACGCCTCGTCGCAGATATCTCTCGCGCCACATCACTCCTCGGCTGGAAGCCGCGTCAGAGCGAGATCACTCGCATCGTCCGCAGCATCCTGACCTAAGCGGCACGCCAGCTCCGCGCGTTAGCGGAGGCTTAGCCCTCGCGCTTCTCCGGTACGCCCTGGAGGAGATACCAGCCGAACAACATCGTTGCGAGCAGCGTCAACAAGCCAACGGTGTATGCGCCGTTCCCAATGATTGGCTGCAAGAAGAAGATCGTGCCACCGTAGAGCAGACCACCGATCACCTGCGATCCCTTCCCAACGAGGCCGTAGAGGCCGTAGAACTCACCGAGCTGCTTCGGTGGGGAGAGTCGATACATCAGGATGCGATCCGCACCTGAGAGGCCGCCGAAGCCGAAGCCAAGAATGACGCCAGCAACGATGAATGGGATCGGCGAGACGAAGAGTGAGCCGATCACGAGCGCCACAGCCCAGAGGGCGAGAACGCGGTTCAGCGTCGCTTTAGGTCCACGGCTGTCGGTGAGGCGCCCCCAGACAAGTCCGCCGATCACCGCCGTTGTTGCCAAGGCAACCAGGACGTAGTTCGCCTCACCCTGCGTGAAGCCAACCGCCTGGACGGCAAAGATCGCCATGATTGAGATCACGGTGTTCTGCGCATCGGTGTAGAAGAAGCGCGCGGTAAGGAAGCGCTGCAAACCTGGGTACTTCTTCAGTTCGCGGATGGTGTGGAGAGTGGCCGTCAGAGAGCTTCCGGTAGCGGTCTTCCCTGACGGCTCTGGAACCTCCTTGATGAAGATAAAGATCGGGAGTGAGAGCACACCGAAGAGGATCGGGGCAATCACAAAGACCTGCGCCACAGAGATGCCGCCGAAGAGAATGATCACGCCGATCAGGATCGTCCCCAGGTAGCCAAGTCCGTTGCCGAGCCCCGAGACCCAACCGCGGTTTGCTGGTGTGCTCACGATCTTGATCGTGGCGTCGTAGTAGACCAGGGCTGACTGGTAGCCAAAGTTCGCGATGCAGAAGAGCACCACACCGATGCCAACTGGCACCGACGGGATGAAGATCGCCGGGATGATCGCGAGAAGGGTGAAGAAGAGCAGATACGGCAGGCGTCGCCCAGCGCGGTCGGAGATTGCTCCGATCGCTGGCGAGATCAACGCATTGATGCCAACCGAGAGCGCAATCGAGATCTGCAGCCACAGGTTCCCCTGTGATTCACCGAGACCCTGCTCGCTCGTCAGATAGAGGCCGATCGCGTAGGAGAAGATCCCGTACGACCAGATCGTGTTGGCGAGGTCGTAAAGCGTCCATGACGCGATCCAGGTTGCTGGGACGGTGATGCGTACGCCGCCCGTTGATCGTGAAGCCATCTCGTTGTCCTCCCTCCCTGGGCGGGCTGCGATGGGCTCGCAGCGGCCGACCAGGCTTCAAAGAGGATGGCTGCTCCCCTGCCACCGCGCGAGTGGCGGCGCGCATGGCGCACCCGCACAAGGTGAGCGTGGTACCCGCAATCTGAGCGTGTGCGCCGCTACGATCAGGCCATGGCACGACGAATCGCTGACCCCGCGCGCACCTGGGCGACCCAACTTGAAAAGCGGCGCCCTGGACTAGTCGCAGAGGTGTTGGATGGGCTCGCCGCGCTCTACGGGAGGCCGCGTTGGAAGCCGCGACTCGACCCGATCAGCGAACTGGTCACCACCATCCTCAGCCAGAACACGAGCGACACCAACGCGGCGCGTGCATTTGCTGCGCTACGCGAACGATACGCAGACTGGGCGGCGGTTGAGCGCGCACCGGTACGCCAACTCGCAAGCGTGATCAAGAGCGGTGGTCTTGCAGCGCAGAAGGCGCCACGTATTAAGGCGGCGTTGAAGGCGACGCGGCTACAGAGCGGCGACTACGACCTGAGTTTCCTTAAAGAGATGGAGCCGCTCGCTGCGCGCGACTGGCTCACGGCGATTCCTGGCATTGGGCCGAAGACGGCATCAATCGTGATGCTCTTCTGTTTCGGCGTGCCGCTGATGCCGGTGGACACGCATGTGGAGCGCGCCAGTAAACGCATCGGCCTGATTCCAGAGAAGGCGAGCTTGAAGTTTGCACACGACGCCTGGCTCCACCTCGTCCCACCCGAACGCATGTATGAGGCGCACGTGGCGCTGATCCGACACGGGCGTGGTCACTGCGACGCGCTCCGACCAGACTGCGCTGGCTGCCCTGTTCGCGCACGATGCCGACACGTAAACCGCCGCGCACCATAGGGGCGACTAACGCGCCGACCAGTCCAGTCGCTCAAAGCGCACCGCGTCAGGGAGACCGAGCACCTCAACCGCCTCACCCGTTTGTAGCGCAAGCTGCTCACCGCCACCCGCAACATCCGGATCACGCAGTGCGGCGATGCGTGCATCGTCTGGGCCGTCCGCATGCGCCAGGATGCTCCACGCGCCGAGCGCTGCGAGGCCGGCGACCGTGCGGATGGCGTGACCACCGCAGGTACATGACGCTGCGCGCCGACCGAGCGCCATCGCAGACGCAGAATCGGCGATCACTGTCAGGCTCGGCTCGGCGATCCAGCGACGAAGCAGAGCGGCGCGTTCACTGTCAGAGGCGAGCAGTGTGGCGTCACCTCCGCAGAGAAAGATTGTGCCGTTGGTTAAATCGCTATCTCCCGCTGAAAAGAGCGTCGCTTCACAGCCGCGATCGGCAAGGAGTCTCACGAGCGCGTCCGCCTGACGTTCATCATGTGAGGCGAGTGAGGCGATGCTGATCGGCGCAGGAGAGGCGGCGAGCCAATCGAGCGCCTCAGGCCACGCGCTCACGCGAACGCCAAAACCGCCACCAGAGAGGATCAGTCGTCCCACCTCAGCATCCTAGCGCTGCCGATTGCGCCATACTCTCCAGATGAGAAGTGACGGTGCAACAGGGCGAATCGTCTTGATCGGCTCAGGGGAGATCGGTCCGTCAATGGCGCCAACCCACCGCGCGCTCGTCGCCTCCCTGCCGCCTCGCGGCGCAGCGCCCTCACTTGTGGCGCTTGATGGCTCGTACGACTTCCAGACGAATCGTGCCGAGATGGGCGAGAAGATCGCCGTCTTCTTCCGCTCCAAGGTTGGCGTTGCCACCACCGTTGTTGGACTTCCGGAGACGGAGCGCCCTGGCGCCGATCTCCCTACGAGCGCGTTCACTCCAACACTCGCCGCACTTGACGCGGCAAACCTCCTCTTCCTCGGGCCTGGCTCGCCATCGCGCGCCATCTTCCGCTGGGCTGGAACGCCGATCGTTGATCGTCTCGTTGCGCGCATCCGTGCCGGCGCAACGCTGATCACCTCATCTGCAGCAGCTGCGGCGAGCAGTGAGTCAACGATCCCCGTCTATGAGATTTATAAGGCTGGGCTCCCCGCGCACTGGCTCAGCGGCATGAATCTCCTCGGCACGATGCTTGGGCTGCGCGTTGCCATTGTGCCGCACTGGAATAATGCCGAAGGGGCAACGCACGACACCTCGCGCTGCTTCATCGGTGATGTCAAGTTGCGTGAACTTGAGCGCTCGCTTCCGGCAGGTGTTGCCGTGCTCGGCATTGACGAACATACGGCGCTCTCCATTGACTTTGCCACCGAGAGCATCGCGGTCCACGGGAAGGGTGCCGTCACCATTCGCATCCCTGGATCCGGGGAGACGGCCCTACATAGCGGCGCATCCGAGTCGATCACGAGCTTCTTGGCGCGCTTTCCTAACGCCGACGCACTGCGCCCTGCCGCTGCGCCGCTGAGCCCAGAGGTCGTCCTCGACACAACTCCCGCGGCTCCATCAGCGCGTGATCTCATTGCCCCAGCGGTGGATCGTCTGATCGCCCTGCGCGCCGCCGCCCGCGCAGAGAAGCGCTACGCAGATGCGGATGCGATTCGCGATGCGATTGAGGCGCTCGGCGTAGAGCTTGTTGATCAGGCTGATGGTGTCAGCTGGAGCGTCCGCTCCTAAGCATCAGGGCGATCTGGTCGTAACGCGATCCGTCAAAAGAAGTTGGTAGGGGGACCTGGACTCGAACCAGGGACCGCCGAGATATAAGCTCGGAGCTCTAACCACCTGAGCTATCCCCCCACGGCGTACCGCGCGCCTTAGCCTACCCCCTCAACGGTGGCGAGTGCGACAGAAAGTGCGGCCACGGCGAGTCCGAGCGCGCTCAACTCCCAGCCACGCTGGCGCGCCCATCGTGTTGAGGCGCCGCTACAGGCGAGGCCGGTCGCCATCATCAGGCTTGCCGCAACCAGCGATGCTGGTGCGACCCGTGCTGGCGCAACGGCGACGACTGCCCCGATCGCCGCGCCATGTGCGAGCAGTGCGAGGAGGAGTGAGCGCCGCTCACCGAGTCGCACCACCACACCGCGCAGCCCAGCGCGCGCATCCAGCACACGATCAGCGAGACCATTCTGCAGCGCGAGACCCGCGCCACCCGGAATCGCAGCGAGTGAGAGGCCAAGGATCGGCGCTGGAGCGCTGAGACCAGCCGCCGCCCAAGCGAAGAGCGGAATGATGCTGACGCCGAGCGCAAACGGGAGCCATGAGAGCGGCGTGTTCTTCACGCCAGCGTTGTATGCAAGACCGAGCGCGGCACCAGCGGCGGCAAGAGCAAGCGCGAGCGAACCGAGCTGTGCCGCAGCGAGAAGACCGCTGCTGACCCCAACGGCGGCGATGACGAGCGCGGCTCGCGCCGGCACGGTACCGCTCGCCAGCGGCTTCTCCGCGCGGCCAGCATCACGGTGGCGATCAAAATAATCATTAAGCGAGCCGATGCAGGCGTGGATCCCGAGCATCGTTGCCGCGGCGAGCGCCGCCTGATCTGCTCGCGCCCCCGCAACGGTGGAGAGGGCGGCGGCGACGGCGGCGTTCAGCAGCGTTGGGAGGGGGTGCGCCAAGCGCACGAGCGACATCACCGCCGTGGCTCCACTACCCATAGGGAGAGCCTAGCCTCCTGCTATCCTCTGCGCGATGACACTTCACACCCCCACTCCAACAGGCAGCAGCCTCGCCCCGGCGATCAGCGTCCATGACCTGGTTAAGCGATATAAAGGGTCGGATCGCAACGCTGTTGATGGCGTCTCATTTGACGTTGCGCAAGGCTCGCTCTTCGCCCTCCTTGGGCCGAACGGCGCGGGGAAGACAACCACGATCAGCATTCTCACCACCACGCTCGCCGCAACCTCTGGCAGTGTCCAGATCGCTGGCGCCGACCTTGCGCACGACCAGGCGGAGGTGCGCCGCCGCGTTGGCATCATCTTTCAGAAGCCGTCGCTCGATCGTGCACTAACTGGCGAAGAGAACTGCCGCTTCCACGCCGCGCTCTACGGCGCATACGCGTATCGTCCCGCCTTCTCGCTGATGCCACAGGAGTACCGCGACCGCATCGTGCAGCTCGGCGCTCTCGTCGGCCTTGAGCGCGAAGATCTCTTTAAGAAGATTTCCACGTATTCCGGCGGCATGCGTCGCAAGTTGGAAATTGCGCGATCACTCCTCCATCGGCCGCAGGTGCTCTTCCTTGACGAACCAACCGTTGGCCTTGACCCTGAGTCGCGCCGCTCCGTTGCTGGATATCTTGATGCAATCCGTCGCAGCGAGAAGACGACGATGGTCCTCACCACGCACTACCTCGACGAAGTTGAAATCGCCGATCGCGTCTGCATCATCGACCGCGGCAAGATTGTGGCGAACGGCACACCCGCCGAACTTCGCACTGGCACTGGCGTGACGCGCGTTGAGCTTGAGGCGGTGGATCGTGCCGCACTTGGCGCCGAAGTGCAGCGGCTCGGCCACACGCCGCAGCCAATCTCAGCAGGGTTCGCCGTTGAGGTGAGCGGCGCAGAGACGGCGCACGGCCTGCTTCGCGACCTGAAAACGCCACTCACGCGATTTGAGGTTCGCAGCCCGAGCCTTGAAGACGCCTACCTAAAGATCGTTGCGGCAACCGCAGATGATCGCGAAGAGTCGCCACTTGATGACGCACCGCGCAGGGGCTTCCGTCGATGAGCGGCGTCTCGAGCGGGTTCAGCATTCGCCGTGAAGCGGCGGCGGCCGGCGCAATTGCCGCACGCGACGTTACGAAGCTCCTCCGAGATCCGATCCGCCTAGTCGGCGGACTCATCTTCCCTGCGCTCTTCATTGGCGTCCTCGGCGGCGCATTCGCCTCAAACTTTGAGTCTCCAGGAATCGACCTGCTCCCCTTCATCTTTGCGGGGCAGCTGGCGCAAGGCGTCTGGCAGTCCGCAGCACTCGGCCTGATCTCCATCCTTGAAGACCGAGAGAACGATTTCAGCCAAGAAATCTTCGTCGCTCCAATCGGGAGGCGCACCATCTTGGCTGGGAAAATCCTCGGTGAATCGCTCGTTGCCTTCCCGCAAGCGTTCACGGTGATGCTCTTCGGCATCGTGCTCGGCATCCCACTCACCCTTGCACAGGTGTTTGCGCTGATCCCCGCGCTGGTCCTCGTCGCCATCTTCGGCGCTTCGTTCGGTGCACTGATCGTCAGCCTCTTGCCGAATCAGCGTTCAGCCAACCTGCTCTTCCCATTCGTCTTCCTACCGCAATTCTTCCTGGCTGGATCGTTCAACCCGATCCGCGATCTCCCCTGGTACCTAGACATTGCCAGTCACATTGCGCCACTTAGGTACGCGGTGGACCTGATCCGTGGCGCCTACTACGGCTTCCCGAACGTGGCGGTCCTCTCTGATCCAATCTGGAACGTGGGTCTCATCGCCATCCTGACGGTGGTGATGTTGAGTATTGGCACGCTCCTCTTCGTGCGGAGCGAGCGCAACCGCTAATCGCGCTCCACTCAATCATCAGCACCTCGCTCAGAATTACCTTTTTGTGAGCGAGGGGCGGATACTCACGGTGTAGGCGCGGGCCGCATCGTCGGATTCCCCTCGACGGTCCGCTCCAAGCACGGGAGGAGCGGGTATGCGAAACAGCTGGTTCGCTAACGCAGTTGCGATCGGTCGAGTGGTCATTGGAACCATTTTCCTTTGGGCTGGTCTGGAGAAGTTTATCGGTGGCGGTGGAGCCTGGACCGCAAAGGGCTTCCTCGCCTACGGCACCAACGGCACGCTCGGTTGGCCGTTCGTCACTGGCGAGATCGCCGAAGGCACAATCTTCAACCCAACGCACGATCTCTGGGTATCACTCGCTGCTAATGACGGCGCCATGTCGCTGATCAATTTCTTTGTTCAGTTTGGACAGATTGCTATTGGAGCCGCACTGATTCTTGGGCTTGCGACTCGGTTCGCTGCAGCGATGGGCACACTGATGATGCTCTTCTTCTTTGTGGCGGCATGGGACTTTGCCTACGGCATCGTCAACCAACACCTGACATATGCAGTGGTGACCTTCGGTCTTGCGATCGTGGGAGCAGGAAACTTTAATGGGCTGGATGCTCGAATCGCGAAGCAGCTCCCTAACTGGGCACGCGACTACGTTGCATCCGGAGCGCCTGCGAAGGCGGGGGGCCGCGCCTAGCGGGCGCGGAACACGCGTCGAGCGCCGGGTGCGGTGATCAGACCGCGTCCGGCCCCCGTCGCAGGCACGAGACCCGTCGGTTCCCGACAGGGTCGAGGCTGATCAGTGAGGGCGTTGTCGCCGAACAGGCGGCAACGCTCTCTCTGCATCTTGGATGGAATGTGCAGCCGCTTGGTGGATTCAACGGTGACGGCACGTCGCCCTCCAGGATGATGCGGTCACGTCGTTCGCGACGGTCTGGCTCGGGGACGGCGGAGAGGAGCGCGCGAGTATACGGGTGCGACGGCTCCTTGAAGAGTTCCGCCGCTGGCGCCGTCTCCACAATCTTGCCGAGGTACATCACGGCGATACGGTCACAGAGGTGCTCCACCACACCAAGGTTGTGTGCAATGAAGAGGTACGAGAGGCCGAGCTCCTTCTGGAGTTCTGCGAGCAGGTTCAACACCTGCGCCTGAATGGAGACATCCAGCGCTGAGACCGGCTCATCCAAGACGATCAGTGAGGGATCAAGGATGAGTGCGCGAGCGATCCCCACGCGTTGGCGCTGACCACCGGAGAACTCGTGCGGATAGCGACGCGCACTCTCCGGTCGCAGGCCGACCATGTCAAGCGTCTTCGCCACCTTCGCCTCGCGCTCTTTTAGGGAACCGATGCCGTGGATGCGCAGCCCCTCGCCGACCGCCTCGCCGATCGGCGTGCGCGGATCGAGGCTGGCGAACGGATCCTGGAAGACGATCTGCGCCTTACGGCGATACGACTTGAGCTGTGATCCGCTCAGCTTGGTGATGTCCGTACCTTCAAAGAGGACCGAGCCTCCCGTTGGCTCAATCAGTCGGAGGATGAGTCGACCAACGGTGGTCTTGCCACAGCCTGACTCACCAACAAGTCCGAGCGTCTCACCAGCACGCACCTCAAAGTCAACGCCATCAACGGCGCGCACCTGACCAACCACACGTTGTAGCGCGCCTGCGCGCACGGGGAAGGTCTTGGCAAGTCCGCGGACTTCTAGCAGTGGTGCACTGCTTGCTGCGGTGTTACCGCTTGCCCGCACCTGCTCACTCATCACTTCGCCCCTTTGAGCGCGAGCGCGCCATGTGCAGGATCGTAGAGGTGGCAGCGCACGCAGCTGCCGGTCGCACCGCTATGTGCAAGGAGATCAGGGTGCTGCGAGGTGCAGGCGGCGAGGCCCGTCGCTTCACGCTGCCCACAGCGATCGCCGAAACGGCAGCCGGCGATCGGCTCAGTGAGTGCTGGCACCTGACCAGGAATCACGCGGAGCTGCCCGCGCCCAGTGCCCGCACGCGGGATGGCGCCGAGGAGCCCCTGTGTGTACGGGTGACGCGGATTGTCGAAGATCGCATCGCGACCCTGCTCCTCCACCACCTCGCCGGCGTACATCACCGCCACGCGATCGCAGAACTCAGAGACCACACCAAGGTCATGGGTGATCAGCACGATGGCGGTGCCGAGTCGCTCACGCAGATCGCGCAGCAGCTCAAGGATCTGCGCCTGGATCGTCACGTCGAGCGCGGTGGTCGGCTCATCGGCAATGAGCAGTTCTGGCTCACAGGCGAGCGCCATGGCAATCATCACGCGCTGCGCCATCCCGCCAGAGATCTCATGCGGGTAGGCGTCGGCGCGTCGACCAGGATCGGGGATGCCGACGAGGTCCAGCAGCGCAATGCCGCGCATGCGCGCCGCCTTCTCGTCGAGCCCCTTATGAATGCGCAGCACCTCACCGATCTGGTCGGCAAGCTTCTGGACTGGGTTGAGCGAGGAGTTCGGCTGCTGGAAGATCATCGCGATCCGATTCCCGCGAATCTTCTGCATCTCAAGCTCTGTAGCGGTGAGGAGCTCCTGGCCGTCGAAGCGGACGCTCCCGCCAGTGATCTGACCCGGCGGCGCGATCAGACGCAGGATAGAGAGCGAGGTGACGCTCTTTCCGCAACCAGACTCGCCCACAAGGCCGAGCACTTCGCCGCGATCCACGCCAAACGTTGCGCCGTCTACAGCACGCACCACGCCGTCGCGCAGACGGAAGGAGGTCTGCAGATCGCGTACCTCAAGGAGTCGATCAGCCATCACGCCCTCCTATCGCTGCAGCCGTGGATCGAGCGCGTCACGAAGACCATCGCCGACGAGGTTGAAGGCGAGCACGGTCATGGTGATCGCAATGCCGGGGAAGACCACCACGTGAGGCGACGAGAAGAGGAGGTTGCGATCGCCACCGATCATGGAGCCCCACTCCGCCGTTGGCGGCTGCGCGCCGAGGCCGAGGAAGCTCAACGCGGCAACGTCAAGGATTGCGCCGCCAATGCCGAGCGTTCCTTGGACGATGCTCGGCGTCAACGCGTTCGGAAGGATCTTCCGGAAGAGGATGGATGCTTCAGAGGCGCCGAGCGCACGGCTCGCCGCAACAAATTCGCGATCACGAAGTCCGAGCACTGAGGCGCGCATCACACGTGCATAGATTGGGATCGCAACGATGCCGATCGCGAGCTGCGTGTTGATCAGGCCTGGGCCGATCACGGTCACAATCGCAATAGCGAGGAGGAGGCTCGGGAAGGCGAGCAGCACATCCATGACGCGCATGAAGAGGTTGTCCACCCAGCCGCCAACGAATCCAGAGACAGCGCCGATCAGTGAACCGAGCACGATCGCAAAGCCAACGGTGAGGAAGCCAACCTGCAGGCTTAGGCGTGCGCCGTGGAGGACGCGCGCGAAGACATCGCGCACATTGTTATCAAGGCCGAAGATGTGTTGTGGTCCGTCGCAGCCGAGAGCGTTGATGCATGGGCCAGCCAGTCGAATCGCACCCGGCTCCTTATCAATCAGCACGTCAATTGGGCTGTAGCTGGCGAATACGTCTGCGCCGAGCGCCGCGGTGACCAGCACGAGCAGCAGGGCAAGCCCCACGCGTGCGGTGCGCTGCTCCAAGAAAGAGCGGAGTGCGCGTCGGAACGGGGTCTGTGCTGAGGCGTTCATGAGTTGATCCGCACCCGTGGGTCAAGGTAGGCGTAGCTGATGTCAACGATCAGATTCACCACCACGTAGCCAACGCTCACGATCACGGTGACCCCTTGCACCACCACATAGTCACGCGCGGTGATCGCGTCAGAGATGGTGCGACCGATCCCCGCAAATCCAAAGATCGTCTCCGTCAACACCGCACCAGAGAGGAGGCCGCCAAGTGAGAGGCCGACCACCGTTGCCACGGGGAGGAGTGCGTTGCGCAGCGCATGCTTTGAGACCACCTCGCGTTCAGAGAGTCCCTTCGCGCGCGCGGTGCGGATGTAGTCAGAGCCGAGCACATCAAGTAGCGAGGAGCGCGTGATGCGCGCAATCACCGCCATCGGGATCGTCGCCAGGGCAACGGAGGGGAGGATGAGGTGCTTCACCGCATCAAGGAGGTTGCCAGGGTTCAGGGTCAGGATTGCATTTGGGATCGCCATGTTGGAGATGAAGTCGAGCAGGCCGCGGAGCGGTCCCTGTAGTCCAGCAAGTCCCCAGGCAACGGCGATCTCCGTTGGGATCACGCCGGCGGTGTAGCGATTCGCAGGAGGGAGTGCGATCGGCGTCCCCTTCAGCACCACCGCAAAGAGGTAGGCAAGCAGGAGGCCAAGGACGAAGACGGGGATGGAGACACCGAGATTGGCAAAGATCATTGTGGAGACATCGGTGCGCGAGTTGCGCTTTGTCGCGGCGCGCACGCCGAGCTTGATGCCGAAGAAGGTGGCAATCGTGAGCGAGATCGCCGTCAGCTCAATTGTTGTTGGGAGGCGATCAACGATCAGCTGTGTCACCGGAACGCCGAAGCGAATCGAATCGCCGAGGTCGCCCGTTAGCACCTGCTGTAGATACTTGAGGAACTGGATGGGCATCGGCTGGTCAAAGCCGTAGCGCGAGTTGAATGCGGCGCACGCCGCTTCGGTAGCTTTTTCGCCGAGAAGTGCTCGGCACGGATCGCCAGGGAGGAGCCGCGTGATGACAAAGACCGCCACAAGGATCCCGAAGATCACGGGGAGGCTCACCAAGAGCCGTCGCACGATGTAGGTGGTCATTGCGGTTGAAGTTCCTCCGTTTCAGCGCTGGAAGAGTTCGCCCCCGCCGTCACCCGAAGGTGGCGACGGGGGCTTCCGTTACTACCACCCGAAGGTGGCAGTAACGGAGTAACTCATTCTGCTGGCTTGGTGCAGGCGTCGGTATTCAAGAACCCCGAGATGAGGCTGAAATACTCGAACACGCTGGTGCGGCCCTTGTGCAGTGGGTTTGCGCAGTCCCAGACCGAAGCAAACGTATCAACCACGTCAGTGGCATCAAACGTTGCGCCGTTGTGGAACTTCACGCCCGTGCGTAGGGTGCAGGTCCAGGTGAGCAGATCCTCAGAGGCCGTGCAGGCTGTCGCGAGCAGCGGCTTCGTAGAAGCCTCACCCGTGACGAAGCCGAAGAGGCCTTCGCCGATCTGGCCGCAGACGCGGAGTGACTCGCCGTCCGTCTCGTCCATGCAGTAAAGCCCACCAGGCTCACCGTTCTGGATCCACACGAAGGTGTCGTCCCCGTCTGAGCTCATCACTGAAAGCTCCTCGTTGCCGAGTGGCGACGAGTGGGCGCCGGTGATGCTCGCCTTGAATGCAAGAGCTGAACCGCCGTGAGCCATCGGGATCATCGGAATGTTCGTCTTCAGTGCATTGTTCGCCTCGGCGTAGAGCGCAGCACGTGTTGCTGCATCAGCCGTTGCACTCGCCGCCATCAGTGGCTCATAGACCTCTGCGATTGGGGCGCCGAACTGTGGCGAAGAGTTCTTTCCGAAGTGATAGTCCAGGAAGTTCGTTGGGTCTGGATAGTCCGCACCCCAACCGAGGAGGTGCAGGCCCTGCAGGGTCCCAGCGCTTGCAGCGTCGAGATATGCCGTTGACTCCACCACAGCAATGGTGACGTCAATGCCGATCTCCTTGAGCTGCGCCTGGATGTCCGTGGCGACCGTGAGTGGGACTGGCAGGTACCCGCGCACAACGTCACGATATGAAAGGGTCGTCTTGAAGCCGCTTGGGTAGCCGGCATCCTTCAGCAACTGCTTCGCTGCTGCGATGTCCTGGGTGTACCACTCTTCGCCTTCGCAGGCGAACTCAATGGTGCACGGCGTGAAGTGGCTCGCCACCTCTGATCCGCCTGGATAGAAGTTATCAATGATGCGCTGACGATCAAGCGCCAGGGCAACCGCCTTACGAACCTCAAGCTTCTCGAATGGATCGCCGGCGATGCCGGAGTTCATTCCGAGGTACATGGTGTTCAGTGCAGCGCGCGGGATGACCTGCAGCGTTGTGTCTGCAGTTGCACCAGCAATGTCCGTTGGCGCAAGGTTGTCAATGCCGTCAGCTGTGCCAGCCTGAAGGGCGAGCAGTCGCGCTGCGCCCTCTGCCTGCCACTGGAAGACTGCAGTGCCCGAAGTGGCGAGCTGTCCCCAATAGTCAGCATTACGCTCAAGGACGATCTGGGAGCCCTTCTCCCACGCCTTGAGCTTGTATGGCCCCGTGCCGTTTGGCGCGCCCACAATGCTCCCATCCGCAGTTGCGGTGGTGAGGTAGCCGGAGTCGTTGATCTGGTAGTTGGTCAGTGCCAACTTCTGGATGAACGCCACGTCTGGTGCGCAGAGCTCAAAGACGACCGTCGAGGCGTCCGTTGAGGTGATGCGCTTGAAACCGTAGCCGTCGGCGCAGTCCGCTGGGCCGGCCTCTGGATATGCCTTCGCTGCGAAGGCGATGGTGTCGGCAGCGGAGCTCGAAGAGCCACCACACGCCGCAGCAACCATCAGGAGAGCGGCGCCGATCGCGCCGATCCGTAGGTTCTTCATTACGCTTCTCCTTGGTTATCACTAGCAAAGGCGGCCCGTGCCGCCTCCCCCTGCGGAGCATCCGCATTACGGACAAGGATACTTGACGGCACCCCCCTCCGACCAGCGGCCTCCACGTATGATTCGTGCGTGACGGACCCCTATTTCGCCCTCCTCCCGCTCGGTTTCTTCTTGGTCGCCCTCCTCTACTCCTCCGTCGGCCATGCGGGGGCGACGGGCTATCTGGCCCTAATGGCCCTGACTGGGGTTGCCCCCGAGGTGATGCGCCCCACCGCGCTCGTCCTCAACCTCGCCGTTGCCACAATCACCGTGCTGCGCTTCTCTCGTGTCGGTCTCCTTTCCTGGCGCCTCCTCGCCCCACTCCTGCTTGGGTCTGTCCCCGCCGCCTTTCTTGCCGGGAGTCTCTCGATTCCTGATGCGATCTACCGACCACTGCTCGCCGCCGTGCTGATCGCTGCCGCGATCCGACTCGCCGCTCGAGCAGGACGCGACCTGGCATCAGAGCGCGTGGCAGGTGCACCGAGCACGCCCGTATCAGCCCTTGTTGGCGGCGGGATCGGACTCCTTGCCGGTGCAACGGGGACAGGTGGCGGGGTCTTCTTGACGCCGCTCGTGATTGCGCGGCGCTGGACGACCGCGCGCGCCGCGGCGGGACTCTCGGCCGGTTTCATCTTGGCGAACTCGCTCGCTGGGCTCGCGGCGAAGCCGGCATCGCTCGCCCTCCTCCCGAACACGCTCCCCCTCGCGCTCCTCTGCGCCGTAGCGGGCGCGCTCATCGGGAGCGAGCTCGGTGCCCGACGGGTTGGACTTGTAGGGCTTCGGCGCCTCCTCGCGCTCGTCATGTTGATCGCCGCGTTGCGCCTGATTGCGGGGTAGCACTACCCTGTACCTCATGCGGGCCGAACATTGGCCCGGATTATTAGGGAGGTACTTGTGGCAGTAGCGAAGCGAACTCGCGCGAGCGCAGCGTCAGCCGCTTCACGTTCTGGGGCTGTGGCAACAACGTTTGCCAAGATCGCCCCGGCGCGTGCGGCACAGTTGTTCCGTTGGAATCGAATCCTTACCGTGCTTCACGCGGTCCAGGCAATCGTGATCGTTGCGATCAGCCCAACTGAGGCGGCGATCCGATTTGAAGGCACATATCCAGTGTCAAACATTGTTGACGGACAGTTTGCCGGCCTCACCGCCGCCAAAGAGCTGCTCTTCAGCTTCCCACTGGCGTACCTGGTTGCCGCCTTCTTCGGCCTCTCGGCGCTGGCGCACTTCCTTGTGGCGTACCCACTTCGGAAGCGCTATGAGGGCTGGTTGGCGCAGCAGTTCAACCCAATGCGTTGGGCTGAATACGCGCTGAGCTCCACGCTGATGATCATCGGCGTTGCCTCGTTGAGCTTCATCACCGATGCTGGCGCGCTCATTGCGATCGGTGTCTGCAACGCGTCGATGAACCTCTTCGGCTGGTCGATGGAAGAGGCGAACATTGGACGAAAGAACGTCCAGTGGAGCCATTACATCTTCGGCTGCATTGCGGGGATCGCACCGTGGATTGCGATCTTCACCTCCCTTGGGCTCTCGCTGGCAAACTGGCCAACTGGCGTTGGGCCAAACGGTCGCAGCCTTGAAGAGTTCAAGCCGGTGTTGATTACGATCTATGTGAGCCTCTTTGTGAGCTTCAACATTTTCGCAGTCAACATGGTCTTGCAGCGCCTCCAGATTGGACGCTGGAAGGATTATCTCCACGGCGAGCGGAGCTACATGATCCTCTCGCTCGTGGCGAAGACGCTCCTCGCCTGGCAGGTGTGGACCGGCGTCTTCATGCCAGCGAACTAATCGCGAAACTCGTTACGCACGGGGCTCCGTTTCGCCGTCAGGCGGGACGGAGCCTCACGCTTTGCTCAGGAGGCGTAGCATCAGCCCATGAGCGAGAGTGAAGAGACGAAAGATCCAGGACTCACCTACGCGGGATATCTGCGCCTTGATGAGCTGCTCAGCCTGCAGACGCCACGTTCTGAAGAACACGACGAGATGCTCTTCATCGTCATCCACCAGACCTACGAACTCTGGTTCAAGGAGGCGATGCACGAACTACGCGGCGCCGCGGCCGCGCTCGGCGCCGCAGATACATGGCGCGCCGCACACCGTCTCAGCCGCGTCCGGCACATCCTGAAGATTGCGGTCGCGCAGGTTGACGTGCTCGAAACACTGACGCCACTCGAGTTTGCCTCCTTCCGCAACCGACTCGCCACATCGAGCGGCTTCGAGTCGGCGCAGTTCCGTGAACTAGAGGCGCTCCTCGGCGTCCGCAATCCGCGACTCGCCGATCTCCTCCCAGAAGCGGCGGCGCGCGAGCGCGTGCAGGCCGCGGCGAAGCAGCCGAGTCTCTGGGACACGGTGATCGCCTGGCTTGCAGCGAGCGGCCACGCCGTTCCAGCGCAGCTACTGAAGCGCGACTACACCGAGCAGTACGCGGGTGACGAAGGGTTGCAAGAGCTGCTCCTAACGCTCTATCGCGCTGGCGGTGAGGTTGCATCCATGATGGAGTTGCTCGTTGACATCGATGAGGGGCTGCAAGAGTGGCGCTACCGCCACGTCAAGATGGTGGAGCGGACGATCGGCCGAAAGTCCGGCACTGGCGGATCGACTGGCGTTGAGTACCTTGCGGCGAGCCTGCACCGCCCCGTCTTCCCTGACCTCTGGGCGATTCGCAGCAGGATGTAGCGCCAATGGGCAACGGACCGAAGATTAGCGACGCGCGCCTCGCGGCCC
>QWRJ01000016.1 GCA_003670475.1 Candidatus Limnocylindrus primus
GATTCGACCGACAAGCTTCCATCGCACCCCAGAAGAGGTTGCGGGCTACCTTGATGATCGTGAGTTGAGGGTCTACACGCTGATCTGGCGCCGCGCGATCGCATCGCAGATGCCAGACAAGCTCTCTGCGACCACCACACTCTTCTGGAGTGTCGGCGAGGATCGCCTCAAGACCAACGCGACGCGTACCCTTGAACCAGGATTCACCGCCGTCTACTTGGAAGGGAGAGACGACGAAGAGGAAGATGCAGAGGCGCAGCTGCCAGATCTTCCAGAGGGCTCGAAGGGTGAGGTTGCAACCGCTGAAGCGGTAGCTCACCAGACGAAGCCAGAGCCACGCTTCACCGAGCCGACGCTAGTGAAGGAGTTGGAGAAGCACGGAATCGGTCGACCATCCACATATGCGGCGATCATTGAGCGCATCCAGGAGCGCGAGTACGTTGACCGTGATCGCGAGAACCGACTTCGTGCGACGCGACTCGGCGAAACGGTCTGCGATCTACTGACGACGCACTTCACCGCCTTCGTTGACCTCGGCTTCACTGCCGGAATGGAGGAGGAGCTTGACGCGGTCGCTGAAGGACGTGCCGATTGGCGCGAGGTGCTCGGAAAGTTCTGGGCGACCTTCGAACCGCTCGTGACCGAGAAGGCGACGAGCATTGGTGCGGGGGACTATCGCAGTCGACCGAGCGAAGAGAAGTGCTCGCAAGACCACCCCATGGAGGAGCGTCTCGGCCGTTTTGGTTGGTACCTCGCCTGCAGCCTCTACCCGGAGCACTCCGAACGGAAGTCGCTCTCCAAGGTGATCGGCGACGACACCCCTGGCGGCGATGTCCCTACCCTTGAAGGCGCTGGCCTCCCATGCCCGCAGTGCGGTGCTGAACATGGCGGGAAGATGGCACAGCGGCGCAGCCGCTTCGGCTACTTCCTTGGCTGCGATCGCTATCCCGAGTGCAAGTTCATCCCGAAGGCTGAGGTGCCAGAGGAGTTCCGTCTCGCCTTTGAAGCCCTCTGCCCAGTATGTGGCGGTGAGCATGGCGGGAAGCTGCGCCCACGTCGTAACACCAAGCGCAACACCTACTTCTACTCATGCGATCGCTACCCAGAGTGCAAGACGATTCGCCCACGTCCAACCGGTGCCACTCACGCTGAGTGCGGCGCCACGATTGGTAAAGATGACGAGGGCGGAATCTGTACCCGCTGCGGTGCACGCGTCGATCTCCCTGAGGGTGAGCTCGTTGGGCTGGTGATTGCAGGTGGAACGGCAGATCCGCTCGCCTTTGCGCCGAAGCGTGGACGCCGCGTCGCCGCTGACGGTAAGGCGAAGGCGACGGGGAATAAGGCGAAGGTTGCATCACGTGCTCGCACTGTGAAGTCGAAGGGGAAGCCGAAGCGCATCCCTGCCGCCGCGGCGGTTGCCGCCGCGGCGGTTGCCGCCGCTGAGCCGTCGGCGAGTGACGCAGCTGGCGCAGAGGACGAGGCGACCTGATGACGGGGGGCCGGAAGCCGGCTCCAGTGGCGCGACGCGCGGCGGTCGCATCTGATCCTCGTGTCGCCACCTTCATGCAACACCTTGGCGCGCGGACACTCTCCCCAGCAACGAGCCGCTCGTACCGCACCGTTGTTGAGCGCTTCCTCTCATGGTGCGATGCGGAGCGAATCGATTGGCGCGCCCCAGAACGAACGGACCTGCGCCGCTATGTGGCAACACTTGGCGATGGAGCACAACGCTCCACCGTGCAGCAGCGACTCGCTGCGCTCGGAACCTTCTATCGCTTCTGGGTGCGGCAGGGGAGTGTGACAAAGGATCCGCTTCAAGCGCTTGCACGGCCACAGCGTGAACGTCGCCTCCCCGATGTGCTGAGTGCTGAACAGGTGACGCGCCTCATTGAGACCGCCGCATCGGCCGATTCGCCAGCGCTCGCGCTGCGGGACACCGCACTTGTTGAACTCCTCTACGGCGCTGGGCTGCGCATCGCAGAGGTCGTGTCAATTCGCGTGCGCGACCTCGACTTGGCGCGCGGTGAGGTCCGCGTCACTGGCAAAGGAGAGAAGCAGCGCGTTGCGCTCTTCGGTACGCCGTGCATCAGCGCACTGAAGCGCTACCTTGCAGACGGTCGACCTGAGCTGCTCAAGGCGTCTGCCACATCAAGCGATGCGCTCTTCCTGAATCGCAACGGTACGTCACTCGGAGAGCGCGGTGCGCGCGCTCGACTGAATGAGACCGCCGTTCGTGCCGGCCTCCCAGCCGCCTTCCATCCGCACACGCTGCGTCACTCGTTTGCAACGCATCTCTTGGATGGCGGTGCAGATCTGCGCGTGGTGCAGGAGCTGCTCGGCCATGAGAGCCTCGGCACGACGCAGGTCTACACCCACGTCTCCACGGCGCGGCTGCGCGGTCTCTATGCGTCGGCCCACCCTCGCGCTCGGCGCGCCGCAAAGAGGGACGCGTAGCCGATGAGCGGGCAGGCGGTTCGGAATAGCGCGCTCCTCTCCGGCGCGGCGCTGGCGTCACGCCTGCTCGGCTGGGTGCGGCTGATCGTCCTCGTCGCCGCGTTTGGTGCGGATGGACGACTCGATCCATACCTCGCCGCCTTCAAGGTCCCCGACATCATTTACCAGTTGATCGCAGCCGGGCCACTCTCGAGCGTTCTCGTGCCGCTCGTGGTTCGACTGCGCAGCGAGGGTGATGAGCTTCGCGCCCGTCGCATCATGAGCGCGATCTTCCTGATCTTCGGAGTCCTTGCGCTCGTGATCGCAGTCGCAGCGCTCCTCCTTGCTGGTGGACTCGCCGAACTTCTCGCCCCAGGGATCAGCGCGGCACAGCGTGAGGAGGTGGCGCAGCTGAGCAGGATCCTCGCCCCCTCATCGCTCGGCCTTGGAATCGTTGCGGTGGCGAGTGTCTGGAGCGCCGCGAACGAGCGCTTCTTCGCCTCGTCGATTGGGCCGATCGTCTACAACCTCTCCGTCATCCTCTTCACCCTCTTCGGCGCTGAACGTTTCGGCACCGTCGCCGCCGCGCTCGGCACCGTTGTCGGTGCGCTGCTCTTTGGCGTGATCGCCATCGCTGATGCGCGGCTTGGCGGGCTGCGCCTTGCGCGGCCTTCGCTGAAGGATCCACTGCTGCTCGGATCGCTCGGTGCGCTCGCGCCACGGATCAGTGGCCTCCTCGTCGTGCAGATCGTGCTGACCGGCCTTGTGGCACTCGCAAGCACGCTCGGACCTGGGAGCATTACGGCGTGGACCTACGCCCTCTCACTGGTGCAGCTGCCACTCGCCATGGTGGCAGGATCAATCGGCACGGCGATCCTTCCCGTTGCTGCACGCGTGCTGAACGTTGAAGGACCAACTGGCTTACTGCGTGTGACACGAAGCGCGCTCGGTGCGGCGATCTGGATGCTCCTCCCAGTTGCCGTGATTGGCGCCGTACTCGCCACCAACCCTGTTGGGCTGGTGCTTGGGATCTCGCCAACAAGTCCAGTCGGCACTCTCCTCTTTTCCGGACTGAGCCTGCTCCTCTTTAGCCTCCCGATCCAAGGGGCAACAAGCGTTGCGACGCGCCTCTGCTACGGAGCTAGCGACACACGCGGCCCTGTAGGGAGCAGCGTTGTTGGCTCGCTCCTTATCGCCCTCTCCGCAGCCCCCTTCGTTGCCACGTTTGGATTTGCAGGGCTCGCCGCTGCGGTGCTCTTCGGTGAGGGGGTTGAGTGTCTGCTGCTTCTCTTACGACTCCGCAGTCACGTTGGGGGCCACCTGCTGCGTGAACTGATGAGGATGCTCGTTATGGCACTTGTGACGGCGGCGAGTGCGCTCGCTCTCGCGCTCGCCCTCTCTGCGGCTGTGAGTGCACTCGTTGCGAGTGAGAGCCTCGCCCTCCGCGCGCTGATCGATGCCAGCGCCGCCGCCGCCGGCCTCCTCCTGTATCTCATGCTGAGCGCGCGACTGAAGGCTCCAGGGTCCGATGCGCCAATTGCTGCGCTTAGGCGCGCTTGGTCGGCACTTAGATGAGTATTGAGCGCGCGCCGGTTGGAACGCTCACTGATCTGGCTCTGCGTGCTGCGTGGGATCAGCGCGCCGTCGCCGCACCGGGTGGCGACATGCACCAAGGTGCAGCCTTCGCCGCCGATCGTGCGCGGCGCTCGATTAGGACACTTCCACTCTATGTAGACGGAGCCCCGCTTCTTGTCTGCATTCGTTCGCTCCCACTCCTTGGCCTCAGTGTTGCGAGCACCTCGCGCGGACCAGCGATCCCTGCCGACGCACCTGATACTGAACGAGCGAGCGTTCCCGAACGACTACAGCGCGTTGGGGAGTGGCTACGGAAGGAGGAGGGGGTCGTTGAGCTTCGTGTTGACCCGTGGCTCCCCGCATCCGACGCACTTGAAGCGGAGTGGCTCCGCGCTGGATTCTCTCCATGTGACGAGAGCTTCTTCAGTAAGCACGCGATGTGGATTCGGACCACGGCGCATCCGGGCGTCACGGAGGCAGAGATCTTCTCGCACCTGAACGCAACCAAGCGAAATGAGATCAGCGCTGCCCATCGAAATGGGATCCAGGTGTCACGTCTCCACCCAGAGCACGATCTGGCTGCACTGAGAGAGGCGGCCATTCTGGTAAACGAGACGGCGGTCCGGCGCCAGTTTGCCCAGATCAATTTGGATCAGACGCTGCTCACCTGGGTGGACTTGATGCACTCTGGTCAGATGGAGGCGTGGGTGGCACGTGATGCGCAGGGGGCGGTGATCGCGATGGAGACGGCGCTGCGACACGGTGAGCGACTGACGAGCCACCATGCTGGTTCCGTCGAGGCGGGCTCCTCAGTTCCGACGGGTGCCGTTGTGCTGCTCCGCTGGACGCTGATAGAGACCGCACGACAGGAGGGGCGCATCGCGGATCTTGGCGGGGCAGATGTTTCAGGTCACCGAGAGATCCCGCAGCCAGGCGAGAAGATGTTCGGACTCTATGACTACAAGCGTGCATTCGGTGCTGAGTGGGTGGCAATGTCCGGCGCGCATCGGATCGTTCTCGATCCGCGCCGTTACGCTCTGCGCTCTGCGCTGCGAACGGTGCTGAGGGCGGGGCGATGAGCAGCCAACGCGCACCACAACAGTTCGCGTCACTCGTTGAGCGTCTTGATCGGCTCGGTCTCCTCCTCCGCGGTGAGAGCCGCGGACTTGATCGCTCGGAACTTGTGATTAGCGCCCCCTGCACCCATGACTCTCGTCAGGTCCTACCTGGTGGCGCGTTTGTGCCGATTGCCGGAGCGCGTGCCGATGGTGCAACGTTCGCCGCAGAGGCGCTGCGTCGCGGTGCTGCGCTGCTGATCAGTGAGCCGGCTGGTGTGCGCTCAATCGTCGCCTTGGGGCCAGAGGCGGCAGAGGTTGCACTGATTGCGGTGAGTAACGCGCGTCGCGCGCTCGCTGAGGCCTGCGCTTGGTGGGAGGGAGACCCAGCCGAAGAGTTAGTTGTCATCGGTGTCACCGGTACGGATGGGAAGACGACCACCTCTACGTACCTCTCAACGGCGCTGAGCGCCGCAGGTTTCTCAGCTGGCCTCATCTCTACCGCGCTGCAGCGCGTTGGCAGCAGGGAGGAACCGATGGCGGCGCATCAGACCACTCCAGAGGCGCCAGCACTGCAGGAGCAGCTGCGCAAGATCGCCGCAGCGGGAGATCGTGCTGCGGTGCTTGAGACAACGAGCCATGGGCTTGCCCTCGATCGTGTTGCAGCGATCAACTATGCCGCCGGGATCGTCACCAACTTCACATCAGATCACCTTGATCTCCACGGAACGGTTGAGGAGTATCGGAAGGCGAAGCTGCTGCTTGTGGATCGTGTTCGTGGATCCGCTGCAAGCAGGGCGGCGCAGCTTGAGCCGCTGATGGTGGTTCGTCGTGCTGATCCGGCACTTGCACCGTTTGTTGCCGCAGCAGAGGGGGCGGGGATTCGCGTGGTTGATTTTGATGTTGCGGAGGATGGGGCACTGCTGCTTGATGGAGAGCGACACGAGGTGGCGTTGCGCATGCCTGGTCGCATTAATGCGCTCAATGCCGCGGCGGCACTCGCGCTCGTTGCGGCATGGAAGCTGCCGCTTGATGCAGCGATCGCTGCGGTGTCGGCTGAGCCTGGGCCTCCTGGTCGAAGTCAGGCGGTGGATGCAGGGCAGCCGTTCAAGGTGATTGTTGACTTTGCACATACGGGCCCTTCACTCACAGCGGCGATCGGCGTTGCGCGCTCGCTTCTTGCGGCTGGTGGGCGACTGCTGCTCGTGACTGGTGCGGCGGGGGAGCGCGACCCTGGGCGACGCACCGCAGTGGGGCGGGCGGCGTCGGCTGCCGAGCAGATCTGGATCGCCGATGAGGATCCGCGCGGCGAAGATCCGAACGTCATTGCCGCAGCAATTCGCGACGCCGCAGGTGAGCTTCTTGGCGCGTCGGCGAGCGAGCGGGTCAGGGTGCTGCATGACCGACGAGCGGCGATCGCCGCTGCGATCAGTGCGGCAGCCCCAGGAGACGTGGTGCTCCTCGCTGGTAAGGGGCATGAGCGGACGATCGAGCGGGGCGGAGTCGATGAGCCGTGGGATGAGGTGGCGGCGGCGCGTGAGGCGCTCTCCTCCCTCGGTTATCCTCAAGGGACATGAGCGTAGAACCGCAGCCTCTCGCCTCCGACGGCGGTCGGGTCCCGCGTTCAGCGGATCCGGTCGCTAAGGTCCGCGCGCTTGCGCGTCCAGTGGGGGAGCTCCGCGAGCGACTCCTGGCGAAGGCAACCGAAGGGGGCGCAGATGCCGCCGCCGTGAACATGATTGCTGACGCCTTTGACTTTGCTGTGACAGCGCACGGTGATCAGCTGCGCGCCTCAGGTGAGCCGTATGTCACGCATCCTGCCGAGGCGGCACTCATCCTTGCCGACCTCGGCCTTGATGCAACGACACTCGCCGCCGCCCTTCTTCATGACGTACCAGAAGACACCAGCATCACCACGGAGGCACTCGCCGAGCGCTTTGGCGAGGAGGTGGCGAGCTTGGTGGACGGCGTTACGAAGCTGAGCAAGTTCTCGGCGTTGAGTGCGGAGGAGCAACATGCGGAGAACATCCGCAAGATGTTCCTGGCAATGTCCCAAGATATCCGCGTCGTGCTGATCAAACTCGGCGACCGTCTCCACAACATGCGCACCCTCGCCGCACTTGGGGTTGAGAAGCAGCGCCGCATCGCACGCCAGACCCTCGAGATCTATGCCCCGCTCGCCGAGCGACTCGGCATCTGGCAGATGAAGTGGGAGCTCGAGGACCTCTCCTTCAAGGCGCTTGAGCCAGAGCGCTATCACGAGCTTGCACGTCTTGTGGACATGCGCCGTGATGCGCGTGCCGATTACGTCACGCGCGCGATCGAAGTACTCCGCCCTGAACTGGAGCGCGCTGGAATTACGGCCGAATACTCCGGTCGCGCCAAGCACCTCTATTCGATCCATAAGAAGATGACGCGCAAGAACACCGACTTCTCGGAGATCTATGATGTCTTCGCCGTACGCATCATCGTTGAGGACCTACGTGAGTGCTACGCAGCGCTCGGTGCGGTGCACTCCGTCTGGCGCCCGATTCCGGGTCAGTTCGATGACTACATCGCCGTGCCGAAGAACAACCTCTACCAGAGTCTGCACACGGCGGTCGTCGCGCTGGATGGCCGACCACTTGAGGTGCAGATCCGCACGCGATCCATGCACGAGGTTGCCGAAGTGGGGATTGCGGCGCACTGGCACTATAAGGACGGCACGCGCTCAGATGCCGCGTACGACGCGAAGCTCGCCTGGCTCCGTCAACTTCTTGAGTGGCAGCGCGACGTCACCGACGCATCTGAGTTCCTTGAAGGGGTGCGCCTTGACGTCTTCCAAGACCAGGTCTATGTCTTTACGCCGAAGGGGGATGTTAAGGAGCTCGCCGCTGGCGCCACGCCACTCGACTTTGCCTATCTCGTCCACACCGATATCGGGCATCGCTGTATTGGTGCGAAGGTGAACAATCGCCTCGTCCCACTGGAGTACCGCCTGAAGTCAGGCGACATTGTTGAGGTGGTGACGGCACGCGGGAAGCATGGACCGAGCCGCGACTGGCTCTCGATTGTTGCAACGCGACAGGCGCGAGACAAGATTCGCCAGTGGTTCAAGCACCAGGAGAAGGACGAGAACATCACACATGGTCGCGAGTCGCTGGAGCGCGAGTTGCGACGCCTCGCCCGCACCACGCTGGAGGCGGTCGGCCGCGAACGTATGGACGAGATCGCAAAGCAGATGAATCATGGGAGCGTGGACGATCTCTACGCCGCGATCGGCTATGGCGCGATCGGGCCACAGCAGGTGGTCTCGCGCCTCGGGGTTGCCTCAGACGACGCGCAAGAGATTCTTCCGCTCACCGTATCGCCACATCAGATCGCGCCTGCCGAACGAACGGGCGGGATTCGCGTCAAGGGGGTGCCAGATCTTCTTACGCGATTCGGCCGCTGCTGTCGGCCCCTTCCAGGCGACCCGATCGTTGGCTTCATCACTCGAGGGAAGGGGGTCACCGTGCACCTTGAGAGCTGCTCCGCCTCGTCATCGGCGCGCGAGGCGTCGCGTCTCATTGACGTGGAGTGGGAGATCACGCCGGCTACAACGGAGAGTTATCCGGTCACCATTCGCATTGAGGCCTCCGATCGCACCGGCCTCCTCTCGGATATCACGCAGGTGGTTGCGGAGCAGAAGGTGAACATCCTCGCCGCATCTGTTGGGATGACGGGGGCTGGCAACGCTGAGGTGCTGGCGACGCTCGCCGTTGGCTCCATTAGCGAGCTGGCACGGCTTATGGCACGCATTGAGCGCGTGCGCGGCGTGCGCAGTGTGGCGCGGGAGCAGCGGCAGTGAGCGGCTTTCAGGCGCCTCGCGGGATGCGCGACCTCTTCGGTGCAGATGCCGCCGCTGCGGCGCACGTAGAGAGCGCCGCCTACGCAGCGGCTGAGGCGGCCGGCTATCAGCGCATCGTTTCGCCGATCGCCGAAGAGAGCGCCCTCTTTGAGCGCGGTATTGGCGGCTCAAGTGACGTGGTCTCCAAGGAGCTCTACCGACTCGCCCCACATAGCGAAGAGTCAACGCCACTCTCACTCCGGCCAGAGGCGACCGCTGGCATCCTGCGCGCCTATATCCAGCACGGCATGCGCAGCGCGCCACAGCCGGTACGACTTGTCACCGTTGCCCCCTTCTTCCGTCATGACCGACCACAGAAGGGTCGCTACCGTCAGTTCACGCAGTTCAACGTTGAGGCGATCGGTGACGCTGGTCCTGGCATTGATATTGAGGTGATTGAACTCGGTGCAAGTTTCCTTGTTGCGCTCGGCCTCAGAGATGTTGAGGTGCACTTCAACTCTGTTGGATGTGCTGCCTGTCGGCCCGCGTACGCTGCGGCGCTCACCGCGCACTTCGCGCCAATCGAGGTTGAGCTCGGTGAGGTTGACCGCATCAGGCTCCGTGAGAATCCGCTGCGGCTCTTGGATTCAAAGGACCCTGCAGTGGTGCGGCGCGCGGAGAGCGCACCCTCACTTCCTGGTCATCTCTGCGCAGATTGCGCGGCACACGCCGCCGCCGTTCGACAGGGACTGGCCGCGATCGGTGTAACGGTCGTTGATGCACCGCGACTCGTTCGCGGGCTCGATTACTACGCGCGGAGCGCCTGGGAGTATCTCCTCCCTGGCGAACAGGGTCAGCAGGGTGCGCTCGGTGGCGGTGGACGCTATGACGGACTCGCCGAGCTGATCGGTGGATCAGCAACGCCAGCGATTGGTTTTGCGATCGGCATTGACCGAGTGGTGCACGCGCTACAGGATCGCGGGATCACGATTGGCGAAGTTGCGTCTCGCTTGGTGGTGGTCTGCGGCATTGACGAGGGGAGCCTCGCCGCAAGGATCGGACTCGCCTCAACACTGCGCACCGCTGGGATCAGCGCACGTGCCGACGTCAGTACCCGTAAGATCGGGAAGCAGCTTGAGGGTGCGGCACGCGACGCGGCGGTCGCCGTGATCATTATTGAGCCGGACGGTCGTCTCAGTCTCCGCATCATGGCGGACGGGAAGCAGGCGGAGCCTGCTGATGAGGCGAGTGTGCTGCGCGCGGTTGCAGCGCTACTGAAGCGATAGGGCGGGGGAGTAATGGCTGAGAAGGGACTGCTCGCAACTGGCCTTCGTAGCGACGTCTGCGGCGCGCTGCGCGCGAGTGATGCTGAGCGTCGTGTCCGTCTCGCCGGTTGGATCCATCGTCGCCGCGACCACGGCAGCCTCGTCTTTATTGACCTTCGCGATCGCTACGGGATCGTGCAGGTGGTGGTGGACGCGGCTACCGCGCCAGAGGCACACGCAGCGCTCGTGGACGCACGTATTGAGTGGGTGATCGCCGTTGAGGGGGTTGTCACCCCGCGTCGTGCTGGGACCGAGAACGAGAAGCTCCCAACGGGGGCGATTGAGGTGTCGGCCGACTCGGTGCGCATCCTCTCGCAGTCGAAGACGCCCCCGTTCTATATCAACGAAACGGACGCTCCGATTGATGAGAGCGTCCGCCTGAAGCACCGCTACCTTGACCTCCGCCGCGAGCCGCTGCGCGATCGGCTCCTGATGCGCAGCGCGATGGTGCAGGCGATCCGTGAGGTGCACCACGAACATGGCTTTGTTGAGGTGGAGACGCCGATCCTGATCAAGTCCACGCCAGAGGGGGCGCGCGACTTCATCGTTCCATCGCGGCTGCAGCCGGGGAGCGTCTACGCACTCCCGCAGTCGCCACAGCAGATGAAGCAGCTCCTCATGGTGGCAGGCTTCGATCGCTACTTCCAGATTGCGCGCTGCTTCCGCGACGAAGATCTGCGCGGCGACCGTCAGCCGGAGTTCACGCAGCTCGATCTTGAGATGAGCTTTGTGGACGAATCAAGCGTGCGCGGCTTTGTGGAGCAGATGGTCATTGAGGTGACCAAGCGCACGCGACCAGATCGCCCAATGCAGCAGCTCCCATTCCCCGTCTTCACCTACGAGGAGGCGCTTGAACGCTACGGCTCAGATAAGCCCGACCTTCGCTACGGGATGGAGCTGATCGACCTTGGCGCGGCGCTCCCCGCCGCAACCGGCTTCAAGGTCTTTGACGATGTGCGCGCCAGCAGCGGTCGCATCCGTGCGATCCGCGTCCCAGGGAAGGGCGGCGTTGCGCGATCAGAGATTGACGATCTGACAGAGCGCGCGAAGCGTCACGGCGCGAGCGGCCTCGTCTGGATCGCCCTTCAGGCAGATGGCGAGATCAAGTCGCCGATCGCAAAGTTTCTCTCACCAGAGTCGGTTGAGGCGATCTGGAGCGCGAGCGGCGGAAAGAGCACCGCACCAGAGGGTGACCTGCTCCTCGCCGTTGCTGGTGAGCGCGTCCTCTCTGCAGAGGTGCTCGGGCGTCTGCGCGTTGAGATTGCACTTGAGGCAAACATGGCGGATCCAGAGATCCTCGCCTTCTGCTGGGTGCACCGCTTCCCGATGTATCAGTGGGAGGCGGAGTCGAGTCGCTGGGATGCAACGCACAACCCGTTTAGCGCCCCAGTTCCCGAGCATCTTGATCTGCTCGCCACAACGTCGGGAGATCTCAGTAAGCGTTCGGCTGGTGACCCAGCCGGCGGCGCGCTCGCACAGCAGTACGACGTGGTGCTGAACGGCTGGGAGCTCGGCGGCGGCTCAGTGCGCATCCATGATCGCGCGCTACTTGAGCGTTCATTCGCGCTGATGGGCCACTCCCTTGATGATGCGCGTGCAAAGTTCGGCGCGCTGCTTGACGCGTTTGAGTACGGTGCGCCGCCACACGGCGGCATTGCGATCGGCGTGGAGCGCTGGGCGGCACTGCTGGCGAACCAGGTAAACATTCGTGAAGTGATGGCCTTCCCGAAGACGCAGTCAGGGAGCGACCTGATGCTTGAAGCGCCATCAGAGCCAGATGCGAAGCAGTGGAGCGATCTCGGCCTCGCGGTGAAGCCGCAGAAGTCTTAGCCCTCTTCTCCGCCGCGTCGCTCCCACGGATCAACGGCGTTCGTATCTGCTGGTGGAGCTTCGTAGCTCAACCTGGTTCTCCCATCTGAAGGGCGTACGGCAGCCTCGTCTCCGCACTCAATCAGGGTTGCCGTTTCGTTGTCTGTCTGCTCGAGCAGTGAGAGTGGGGTGAGTTGGATCGGTCCAGCACTCCCATTGAAGGCGGCGCGTAGCACGACATTCGCCTCTCTCCCGTGCGCAGCAATGAGCGCAGTAATCGTTTCAGGGTCAACCCCCGCATGGGCGATAGGGAGGGTGAGGAGTGCGCTGGTTCCACCCACGAGCCTCAGGGCCTCCGCACCCGCCGCCTTCTGGTCGGAGGCTTCGGTCGTCTGCGCGAGCGGGGCGAAGTTGTGCTCCACGGAGAGGCCGGCGATGAGGATGGGATGGGCACCACCAGACCAGGCGGCCTCAATCAGTCGTGTGAGGGCTGGCGAGGGGCTCCCCTTCGTCAGTGACTCAGGATCGGCGAGGATCAGCGCGGCAATCGTCATGCCCAAAGTATACGCAGGCGCGAAGCGTGCGAGAATCTACGCATGACTGCGATCAACGCCCCCGCAAACCTCGTCGCCCAGACGGGCATTCGTACCGTCGGCATCGTTGCGCACGTTGACCATGGGAAGACCACGCTGGTGGACAGCCTGCTGCGCCAGAACGGCGCCTTCCGTGCCAACGAAGAGCTCATCGAGCGCGTGATGGATAGCGGCGACCTTGAGCGCGAGAAGGGGATCACCATCCTCGCCAAGGAGACGGCGATCCAGTTCAAGGGTGTGCGCGTCGTGATCGTGGACACGCCAGGCCACGCCGACTTCGGAGGCGAGGTTGAACGAAGCCTCTTGGCCGTTGACGCCGTACTCCTCCTGGTTGACGCGTCGGAGGGGCCGCTCCCACAGACGCGCTATGTCCTCTCCAAGGCGCTTGCGCGCTCTCTTCCGGTAGTCCTTGTGATCAACAAGATCGATCGCGCCGACGCACGCATCAAGGAGGTCATTGACGAGGTCTATGAGCTCTTCCTTGACCTTGGTGCGAATGAGCAGCAGATCAACTTCCCGATCGTCTACACCAATGCGCGTGCTGGCACCGCAACGCTTGACCTGGAGAAGCCTGGCACCGACTTGATCCCACTCTTGGACGTTGTGCTTGAGACAGCACCAGCACCAATGCATGAGCCTGGCCATCCGTTGCAGGTGCTGATCACGAACCTCGCTGCAAATGACTTTGTTGGCCGCATTGCGGTCGGGCGCATCCGCAACGGGATCATCCGCAAGGGGGCGAAGATCATCATCATGCGTGAAGAGAGTTCCATCAGCGGAACGGTCACGTCACTCACGCTGCCAATGGGGATTGAGCGCGTTGAGGTTGCAGAGGCTGGACCTGGCGAGATCGTTGGGATCGCAGGACTCGCCGATGTTGAGATTGGCGAGACGATCACCGACCCTGCAGATCCGCGACCGCTTGAGCGACTCCACGTTGACCCGCCAACGCTACAGATGACATTCGGTGTCAACACGAGCCCGATCGGCGGCAAGGACGGCAAGTTCCTCACCTCACGCCAGTTGAAGGCGCGCCTCGAAAAGGAGGTGCTCGGCAATCCGGCGATTGAGGTGAGCCCAACTGAGACCGGTGAAGCCTTTCAGGTACGCGGACGCGGCGAACTCCAACTCGCCATCCTTGTGGAGCAGATGCGACGCGAAGGGTTTGAACTTGAAGTCTCGCGCCCCGAGGTGCTCCTGCACAAGGGGCCGAACGGCGTTGAGGAACCATTTGAGCAGCTCACCATTGACGTCCCTGTTGACTTTGTTGGCGTGATCACCGGAATCATGGCCGAGCGCCGCGCACGCATGGAGAATATCCAGCACGGTGCTGACGGTCGCGCTCGCGTCGACTTCCTCATCCCAACGCGCGGCCTCATTGGCGTGCGCGGTCGCATCCTGACAGAGACGCGCGGAACTGCGCTGATCCATCAGCTGAGCGCTGGCTACAAGCCGTGGGTTGGCGAGATCCCGCATCGCACGAACGGCTGCCTCATCTCCGATCGCACCGGCATGACGACGGGCTACGCCCTCTACGGCATCCAGGAGCGCGGTGAACTCTTCGTGCTTGAGGGTGAGCAGACGTATGAGGGACAGATCATTGGCGAGAGCGCGAAGCCAGGTGACATGGATGTGAACGCGGTGCGCGAAAAGAAGCTCACCAACATGCGCACGCACTCCCATGACGAGGCGATCCGACTCACGCCACCACGCCGCATGGCGCTGGAGAATGCGCTCGAGTTCATCGGGCCAGATGAGTTAATTGAGGTGACACCGTCCGCCCTCCGACTTCGCAAGCGACTCCTCAATGAGAATGATCGACGCCGCGATGCTGGCCGGCGCGCCGAGATGCGCGAGGCAAACTAGGCCTTCCGATGAGTCCCGCGCGGATCTTCGCCGACCACGCTGCCGGCTCTGCTGTGCGACCGGAGGTTGCCGACCTCCTCGCCGACCTCTATCGCGACGGCATCGGCAATCCGAACGGTGGCCACGCCGAGGCACGCCGCTCGCGCGCCGTCCTTGACGAGGCCCGCGCCTCACTCGCCACCGCACTCGGCGTGGAGTCGCGACAGATCACCTTCATTGCGAGCGCCTCAGAGGGGCTTGCACTGGTGCTGAACAGCGAGACTCGCGCGAAGGAGCCGCTCCTGACCAGCGCAACTGAGCACCGTGGCGCCCGCGCCCTTGCGCAGCGACATGCCGCAGCGGGGGGTGTGGTCAACCTTCTGCCAGTGGACGGGAGCGGCGCATGGGTCACCGACTCGCAGCTGATTCGCGACGTTGCCAGCCAGGGTGGCGTTGCACTGCTGACGCTCGCCTCTGGTGAGCTCGGCACCATCCAGCCGCGAGCTGATCTGATTCATATTTGGCGAGAAGCGGGTGGCGGCGCGCTGATCCTAGACGGGGTTCAGGCGGCGGCGGCGGCGGAACTTCGATTTGACGAGATTGGTGCAACGCACCTTGTGATCGGTTCGGCAAAGGTTGAGGGGCCGGCAGGGATCGCGGCGCTGATCTCTGCGCCAGATCGTCGTCTCCATCCGCTTGTTCCTGGCGGCGGACAGGAGCGTGGGCGTCGCGGTGGCACCGAGGCGGTCCCACTCGCTGCGGCGTTTGCACACGCCTACCGGCTGATGAGCGACGAGCGCAGTGCAACGCAGCGGCACCTCACGCAGCTCGGCGAAGCCTTTGATGCCGCTCTCGGCAGCCCAGCAACCCACGGCCTCATCGCGACAGGCGCGTCAGATCTCGGCGCACGGCTCCCTGGTCATCGATCGTACGCGGCGGAGTGGGCGCTCGGCGACGATCTTGTTGCCGCGCTCGATCACGCTGGCCTCGCTGCATCAACCGGCTCTGCCTGCATTAGCGGCTCGCGTGAACCATCTGAGGCGCTCGCCGCATGCGGCCTCTCGGATGCTGCGTCGCGCGGCGGGATTCGCATCAGCTTCGGTCGTACGAACAGCGTAGATGAGGCGCGCCTCGCTGCAGCCACACTCGCCGCAACCTGCGCCCGCATTCGTAGCAGCTACACCGCGGAGCTCTCACGATGAGCGATCACGCTGCGCTCCCGCAGCTTGGGCTCCCAGTCGGCTGGCTCGCTGAGCCGGTTGCGAGCGCGCCAGAGCGGGTGCTGGTGGCGCTCTCTGGTGGCGTTGACTCTTCCGTTGCTGCGGCGCTCCTAGTTGAGGCGGGCCACGAGGTGGTTGGCGTCTGGATGCGCTTGCATGATGCGGCGGATCGCGTGGACGGTGGCCGAAAGAGCTGCTGTACGTTGGACGCTGCAGATGATGCCCGCCGCGTTGCTGATCAGCTGAAGATCCCCTTCCACATCCAGAACCTTGAGCGCGAATTTGCCGAGGCGGTTCTTGAGCCGTTCATCGGCTCGTATCTTGACGGTGAGACACCGAGCCCCTGTGTTGGATGCAATACGGCGGTGAAGTTTGGCGCACTCGTCGGGAAGGGGAGCGCCCTCTTCGGATGTGATGCGGTTGCTACGGGTCACTATGCACGACGCGCGGTGAGTGCCGATGGGTCGAGCTGGCGACTACGGACCGCCATTGATAGCGACAAGGATCAGACCTACTTTCTGCACGGTCTGAGTAGCGAGGCGATCGCTCGTGCACGCTTCCCACTCGGTGAGATGACCAAGGGTGAGGTTCGAGAGGCGGCGCGCGCACGTGGGCTCGCAACGGCAGAGAAGCCGGAGAGCCAGGAGATCTGTTTCGTCCCTGATGGGGATTACCGATCGCTCCTTCGTTCGCGCGGCTGGTCACCAAAACCTGGTGAGATCGTTGATGAGCGCGGCGAGGTTGTGGGTGAGCACCAGGGGAGCGCTGGGTTTACCGTGGGACAGCGGCGCGGACTCTCCGTTGCGGCGGATACGCCGCGCTACGTCAGTGCGGTTGATCCACGGACAAATCGCATCACCATCGGTCGACGTGAGTCGCTGGAGCGCCGCGAGATTGAACTGACCGGTGCAGCAACGCCGAGTGGTGAACTCCAATCGGATGTGATCCTTGAGGGTCGCGCGCGCATCCGGCACCGTGGCGTCTTGGCGGAGGGGCGACTGGTCAGTCGCGGCGGCGGTGCAGCGACACTGGAACTTCGCGAGCCGCTCTGGGCTCCGTCACCTGGACAGACGGTGGTCCTCTATGAGGGCGAGACGCTCGCCGCTGGGGGTCAGATTGCCGTTCCGGTCACCGCGCCCGTCGTTG
>QWRJ01000017.1:0-527 GCA_003670475.1 Candidatus Limnocylindrus primus
ATTTGGGATGGACTCAACATGTCCACTCGACAAGTCATCTAGCACCACAACCTGATAGCCGGCGGCAAGCAGCGCGTCCGCGGTTGCAGCGCCAACATAGCCGGCACCTCCGGTGAGCAGGATTGTTGCGCCAGGCTCTGTCATGCGTGGATTCTAGCGCTGCGCTGCGGCGCTATCGCTGCTTCTCGTGAAGCTGCTTCGCAGCGGCGACGAGTGCGTTACGGCGATTCTCTACCCGCCCATGCGCAACCTCCTGCAGCAGCTCCTCAAGGAGCGGCTTCACCCAGGCACCAGGCTGCTCGTTGATCGCTGCGATGATCTCTCCTCCATCCGCGGCGAGGTCGGCTACGAGGGCGGGGAGCTGCTGCTCATCGGCACGCTCACAAAGCGCAAGGAGTGTGGCGGCGGCTGGAGTGGCGCGGCCCGCTGCGATCCGACGACGGAGTTGGCGGGCGGCATCGCGCGGGTCACCACTCTGCGCCGCTGTGGCGATCCGATACGAGGCGGCATCAGCCTCGCCGCGCTCG
>QWRJ01000017.1:537-16493 GCA_003670475.1 Candidatus Limnocylindrus primus
GCCGGGCTCGGCGGCTGAGGCGCTGCGATCAGCTGCACGCAGCGCAGCAACGGCGTGCAGCGTGGCGCGTGGCCTCCGCCATGCGGTGAGAATCTTCTCCGCCTCTGCGTCATCTGTAATGACTGCAAGCAGTTCGGCAAGCCTCCCGATCGGATCGGGCGCATCGGGGCTTCCGGTCGCGCCAATCGCAGCAACGCGTGCTGGGAGCTCTGCGACCCATGCGGCGTGCAGCTCCGGCGCAATCTGCGCCGCGAGGCCGAGTTCGTTGAGTGTGTGCAGTCCAGCCGCTGGGCTCTCTGCGGCGAGGATCCCCTCAATCTCAGCGCCGATTCGTTCACCCGAGAGCGTGGCGACAAGTGCGGCGTCACGACGTATCGCCGCCGCTGTTGCTGCTTCAATCGTCAAGTTGAAGCGCGTCGCAAAGCGCGCAGCGCGGAGCATGCGCAGCGCGTCTTCACGGAAGCGCTCACCTGCATCACCAACGGCACGGAGTAGTCCGGCGGCAAGGTCTGCCGCGCCACCGAACGGATCAACAAGGGAGCCAGAGGCCACAGGATCGCCATGTGCACCTGAGGGGGCGCCGAACGCCATCGCATTGATGGTGAAGTCGCGTCGCGCAAGGTCTCCCTCGATTGCGCCGAGGAAGGTGATCGCATCGGGTCGACGCGCGTCGCTGCTTGGTCCATCGGCGCGGAAGGTGGTCACCTCACGCACTCCCGCTGACGTTGGGATCCCAACGGTGCCGAATCGGTTCTCATATTGCGCGTTTGGGAATGTTTTGCGCAGCTGGTCGGGCGTAGCGTCTGTGGCTAGATCCCAGTCAGATGGTGCTCTATCGGCAAGCGTGTCTCGTACCGCGCCGCCAACAACGTATGCGGCAAAGCCCGCCGCGCTGAGTTGGCCCATGAGTTCTGCCACATCTTCTGGAACGGCGGCGCGAAGTGCCGCCTCATGGCTCACGCGCCGCTCGCCGCCGCGCCCTCTCCAATGAAGAGGAAGTCGCGCCACGCGGAATAGGCATCGTGGCGGAGGTAGGGGAGGAAGATCGCGTAGACATCGCAGCGCGGCTCGTACGGACGACGGCGCAGCTGCAGGCCCGCCGCCTCGGGGAGTCGGTCGCCCTTACGGTGATTACACGACATGCAGGCGGTCACCAGGTTCTCCCACGACCATGAGTCACCCCCGCGACTCTTCGGGACAATGTGATCAATGGTGAGTGAGACACCGGCGCGACCGCAGTACTGGCAGGCGTGCTTGTCGCGCGCGAAGATCTCTTTGCGGCTCAGCTTGGCGCGTGGACGCGGGCGGCGGACGCGGTGTCGGAGTCGCACAACAGATGGCGCGGTCCAACTGCGTGAGGCGCTGCGAATCGGCTCACCCTCGGCGAGGATCTCCGCCTTGCCGCCAAGGACGAGTCGGAAGGCGCGGGGGAGGGACGAGACGTTCAACGGCTCGTAGTCCTGATTTAAGACGAGGACCTCGCTGCTCATTGCCCGATCGTATCAGCCGCGCCGAGCAGTTCAATCGGGTCGCCCGAAACCACGGGCCCCTCACGCAACACCCGTGCGTACCAGCGGCTGTCCTCGGGGCGCACCTTATGGCTGACCCGAGCGATCCGCCAATCCTCGAAGCTCCCCGCGATGTTCTTGCAGGGTGCGGCTGGATCACTCAACTGGATAATTGGCCCGGTCGCAGGGTCGCCGATGCGGAGTTGATCGCCACTCGCGAGGCCACCAAGGTCAAGCCCGCTCACCGTCAGGTTTTCGCCAATGGCGCCCGGGTAGAGGTGATGCCCATCGGCGTTGACGCGTCGAATCTGTTCTACGCCAAACAAGCAGACCGCCTTCTCTGGTCCGCCGTGCACCGGCTCCTTGGTGCGCTGGCCGTCACCAACTAATCCACGCGTCGTAATGACGGTGCGATCGATCGGTCGCTTTGGGACACCACCAGGGTGCGAGACGTTGATGCTCGCGATCTGACCGCGACTCCCTGAGGTGGGCCGTGCGATCTCTCGACGCCCCGCGGCGAGGTCATCCGTCCGACCCTCCTGGTCCCCCTCCGCTGGCGCTGGCGTCTCACTCATGCGCGGATGGTATGCGAGAATCACTGCATGGGAAAGCGCACTGCACCAGCCAAGACAAAGGTTGCCAAGTCCACCTGGGCGACGAAGCGCGGCCTCGCGCAGATGCTCAAGGGCGGCGTGATCATGGACGTGGTGACGCCGGCTGAGGCAAAGGTTGCCGAAGAGGCGGGAGCCGTTGCGGTCATGGCGCTCGAGCGCGTCCCCTCCGATATTCGACGTGACGGCGGCGTGGCGCGCATGAGCGACCCCGACATGATCAAGGGGATCCAGGCGGTCACCTCCATCCCTGTCATGGCGAAGGCGCGCATTGGCCACCACGTGGAGGCGCAGATCCTTGAGGCGCTGAACGTTGACTACATTGACGAGTCTGAAGTGCTGACGCCTGCGGACGATCGATTCCACATCAATAAGCATGCGTTCAGGATCCCGTTTGTCTGTGGCTGCAAGGATCTCGGCGAAGCGCTCCGTCGCATCAGCGAAGGTGCAGCGATGATGCGCACAAAGGGCGAAGCAGGGACGGGGAACATTGTTGAGGCGGTGCGCCACATTAGAACCGTCAAGGAGCAAATTGAGGCGCTGAAGGGCCAGAGCGAGAAGCGTCTCCGCGCCGCCGCCAAGGAGATGCGCGTCCCCTATGAACTCGTGAAACTCACCGTAAAGGCAGGACGACTCCCTGTTGTGAATTTTGTTGCTGGCGGTATTGCAACGCCAGCCGACGCGGCGCTCTCCATGTGGCTCGGCGCTGACGGCGTCTTTGTTGGATCAGGCATCTTTAAGTCAAAGCGCCCGGCGGAGACGGCGGTCGCAATCGTGCAGGCAACAACGCACTGGGCGAACCCTGCAATCTTGGCCGAAGTTTCAGCAGGTTTGGACGAGGCGATGAAGGGGATTGAGATGCGCACGATTCCAGATGCGGAGCGACTCTCCTCTCGCGGCTGGTAACTGATGGCCGGCGCGTTGCGTCGTAAACGGCAGCCAATCATCGGCGTGATGGCGGTACAGGGTGACTTCCGCGAACACCTCGACACACTTGATGCGGTCGGTGCTGTTGGCCGAGAGATCCGCCTCCCTGCAGATCTTGATGGCGTGGACGGCCTCATCCTTCCGGGCGGTGAGAGCACGGCGATGCGCAAGCTCTACACGCGCTGGGGTCTCGCTGCACCGATCAAGGCACTTGCAACGCGCGGCGCACCAATCCTAGGCACCTGTGCTGGCGCAATCCTGCTCGCAACAAAAATTGCTGATGGCGACGAGCCCGTCCTCTCACTCCTCGATATGGAGGTGCGACGCAACGCATTCGGTCGCCAACTCGATTCGTTTGAAACGGAGCTGAAGATGCAGAGCCTGAAGGCGAGCGGCGGCCCCACAGCGCTTCGTGCCGTCTTTATTCGTGCGCCAGAGATCCTCCGGGTTGGGCCGGCGGCGAGCGTAGTGGCGCAACTTGAAGGGGGCGAGATCGTTGCGGCGCGACAGGGGAACGTGGTGGGGATCTCCTTCCACCCGGAGATCGCTGGCGAAACACGTCTGCATCGCTGGCTCGTGGAGCAGGCGGCGACAGCGCGTCGCGGGTGATCCGTGTCACCGAACGCTGATGGCGCTCCGCGTGTCCGACTCGCACGCATCACAGACCTTTCGGCTCTTGTAGAGATCTCGCGGCGCGCACAGCGCGCACTGCACGAGGGGAGCGGCGAGATGCGCTCGCTCGGCCTGCCGCTCGGCCCCGCCGCGTTGAGTCTCTATCAACTCTTCCGCATGCCGCTCAGCCTGATCCGCTCCTCTGATTCCATTTGGATTCACCAGCGCGGCGCGTTTGCCGATGGGCTTGCACGCGTGGAGCGCGACGACCGCGGCGATTGGACAATTGTTGAGCTGGATGCGGTAGATGATGCGGCGCGTGCGCGACTCCTCGCTCGCGTTGCGCGCGAAGCGGGGCGACACGGAGTTGTGCGCCTGCACGTTGCCTGTGCAGAAGATGCGGCAACGCTGACGCTATTGGGGAGCGCTGGGTTTCAACCGTATGCGCGCGAGACACTCTTTCTCCTCAAGGGGGGTTCACTGAGTACCGCAACTCCTGCGAGCGCTGCACGCGCCGTGCTCCGTCCAGCGCAGCCGAGTGATGCACTTCGCATTGCGCAACTGATGTCAGCTACCACGCCCCCAGCTGTCTCACGGATGGAGCTGATCGACGCGCGGGAGTGGGATCGCGCCGCCGCGGGAACATGGGCACTGCGTGCGAGCATCACGCCACTCCTTCGACTGGCGGAGCAGAGCACTTTTGTGTTGGATGGTGCCGCGGGCGAGATTGATGCGTGGGTGCATCTTGGCGTGGCGCGTGAGAGAGGTGAGGAGCACCCGCACGCGTTGCGCATCAGCCTCCTCCCTGGCATTGATGCGGCGCCACTCATTCAGGCGGGCCTCGCCGAGATTGGAGACCGAGCGGCGCGTGTTGGAACGGCCGAGAACGGCGTCCTCGCGGTGGTGCGCAGCTACGAGTCGGGACTCGGCACAGCGCTCACCTCGCAAGGTTTTACGCCGATCGGCGACCTGCGCCTCGCCGTGCGTGATGCGCGAGCGCGCGTAACCGCCCCAGGGATGCTCCCCGCGATCGGCTGATCTCTCATGCAGACCCGGACCGAGTATTGCCGAGCCGTTTACTCGGTTGCCGCGCTAGGATGACGCCAATGAGCCTTGCCAAAAACCCCCACGACGGAGCCAGCGCAGCACTGGAGCCCACGGTCGTGCAGGAAGAGGCGATCGTCGACAATCTCGACCTCCTCCTTGACTGCCTCCCTGGCGAAATCATTGCGAGCGTTCGTGATCTCTCCACGCGCGAAGAGTTGGCCGCTGGACGCGACGGACTCCTTGAGATCGTCATGGACCTTGGTCGACGACCAGAGGCGCGACTCACCTCTGGCGACGTCACACTGCTCGAGCGCGAAGTCACCGAAGAGGATTTGTCGTGGGTGATCTCGCGCATCGGTGATTTCGGTGGAGATAATCGCGCCGGCATTGAGCGCACGCTGCACCGCATCTCGGCGATTAGGAATCGTTCCGACCGTGTCGTTGGACTCACCTGTCGCGTTGGGCGATCCGTCTTCGGCACCATTGAGATCTTGCGCGACCATATTGAGTCGGGGAAGTCGATCTTGATCATGGGTCGACCTGGCGTAGGGAAGACCACGATGCTGCGCGAAGCGGCGCGCGTCCTCGCCTCTGAATTCTCAAAGCGCGTCGTAGTGGTTGATACGTCAAACGAGATCGCTGGCGACGGTGACATCCCACACCCAGCGATTGGGAAGGCGCGCAGGATGCAGGTGAGCTCGCCAGAGCGACAGCACCTGGTGATGATTGAGGCGGTGGAGAATCACATGCCAGAGGTGATCGTCATTGACGAGATCGGCACAGAGGCCGAAGCGATCGCGGCGCGAACCATCGCAGAACGTGGTGTGCAGCTCATTGGCACCGCACACGGCAATAGCCTGGACAACCTGATGTTGAACCCAACGCTCACCGACCTGATCGGTGGGATTCAGAGCGTGACGCTTGGCGACGACGAAGCGCGACGACGACGCACGCAGAAGAGCGTCCTAGAGCGGAAGGCGCCGCCAACGTTTGACGTGGTGGTAGAGATCATTGATCGCGATCACATCCTGGTGCATGAAGATGTTGCGGCAACCGTTGACGCGCTGCTGCGCGGCGATGCCGTTGCTCCAGAGGAGCGTTGGCGCGACGAGGCTGGCGTGCATCGCACCCAGCAGCGTATTCGGCCAGGTGCGCTTCCTGGCATTGAGCAGCGCCGATTCGGTGGTCTGACGCCACAAGATGATCGCCGTGACCGGCGTGATAGTCGCGACGAAGGACAGGGAGGCTGGCGGAAGCATCGTGACCGTTCACGCCGTGGCGCACAGCTCTATGACATGCGAAACCCTGCGGCGACGATTCCGGGTGGAACCGCAGCCCCTGTGATGCCAGCACTTGGCGGACCACCAGCTTCAGGGAGCTGGCGGCCAACGCGCGGGTGGGTGAACGGCGTGACCATGGCGAGCGCTGTCTCGGAGATGGATAACGAACCCGCTGCGCGCACTGCAGATGGCGGCAGGATTCCCGCCGCGTGGGACGACGCACCAGATGCAGATGACGAAGAGCGGAGCGAGAGCGCGCTCCCCGAGTTGCGCATCTACGCGCATGGAATTTCGCGGAAGAAGTTGGAGATTGCGATTCGCGAGCTTGGACTTCCGGCGAGCACGGCGCGCGGCCCAGAGGATGCGGACGCGGTGATGACAATTCGTAACGAGTTCAAGCAGCGCGGCGTGCAGCTGGTTGAGGCGGAGCGCCGTGGTGTCCCAATCCATGTGCTGAAGTCGAACGCGGCGGCGCAGATGGAGCGCGCCCTGCTGGCGCTCTACGACCTTCCAGACGATCCGCGTGAGATGGCGCTGCGCGAGGCGGCGAACGGTGTGGAGGAGGTGCTCCGTACCGCGCACCCGGTTGAGCTTGCACCGCAGAGCGCCTTCATCCGCCGACTACAACATCAACTCGCTGGCGAGGCGAACATCACCAGCAGTTCTCGTGGGCGTGATCCGCACCGTCGCGTGCGCCTTGAGCCGCCAGGGCGCGCCTCAAGCACGCCGCGCCGCCGCCGCTAGTAACGAGGTAGGCAGAGCCATGTTCATCAGCTTTGAGGGGCCAGACGGCTCGGGCAAGTCGACACAGATTGGACGCCTCGCTGAAACCCTCCGCGCCGCTGGGCGTGAGGTGGTCACCGTGCGCGAGCCAGGCGGTACGCCCGCGGGCGAGAAGATTCGCGCCATCCTGCTTGGTGAGGGGGGCGCTGTTCCAGTTGACCCACGCGCCGATGCGCTCCTCTTCAATGCCTCGCGCGCGCAACTCGTTGCCGATGTAATCGAGCCAGCGCTGGCACGCGGTGCCGTGGTGATCGCCGACCGATTTGCGGATTCAACACTCGCCTATCAGGGTTACGGAAGCGGCCTCCCAGTAGAGGAGTTGCGCGGCATGATTCGTTTCGCCACCGCTGGGCGCACGCCAGATCTGACGCTCCTCCTCGACCTCCCCGCTGAACACGGCCTCGCCCGAAAGTCGGGGAGTAACCGCACACGCTTTGAAGAGGGCTTTGATGCCGCCTTCCATGAGCGCGTGGCGACGGGCTTCCGCAGCCTCGCCGCCGCGGAGCCTGCTCGCTGGCGCGTACTCGACGCGAGCGCGGAGCAGGGGGCGCTCGCCGCAGAGATCGCCCAGATCGTTCACGTCGCACTCGCCGCCAAGCGCTAACGCGGCTCGCCGCTACACTTCCTCAATGGTGCCCCAACTCACCTCCAAGGTCGATCGCCTCCGGCCCGCTTACGGGTTCGATGACATCTCGCTCGCCCCAGGCACCGATACCGCAGATCCATCTGATGTTGACCTCTCGCAAAACTTCTGCGGCATCCCACTTGCTGTGCCGATCATCGCGTCAGCGATGGACGCGGTCGTCTCACCTACAACTGCAGGCGTACTGCACAAGCTCGGCAGCTTGGCCTGCATCAACCTTGAGGGGCTCTGGTTCCGTTATGACGATCCAACGCCACACTTCGCCGCAATCAGGGCGGCAGCGAAAGGTGATGTGCAGGAGATCTTCGCCAGGCTCTACGCCGAGCCGGTGAAGGAGGCGCTGATTGCGCAACGTATCGCCGAGATTCACGCCACAGGGTCGCCAGCGATGATTGCGGCAACGCCGCAGGCGATCGGCAAGTTTGGCGACGCAATCATTAAGGGCGGCGCAGATCTGCTGGTGATCCAGAGTCAGGTCTCATCAGCGCGACATATTGCCACTGGCTACGCGCCGCTCGAACTTGCCGACTTTGTGAAGCGGAGCAGCATCCCCGTTGCGGTGGGGAACACCACCAACGCCGAGGCGGCGTATTCACTGATGGAGCAGGGGGCTGCGGCGATCTTTGTTGGCGTTGGACCAGGGAACGCCTGCACCACGCGCGAAGTGCTCGGCATCGGTGTGCCGCAGGTGACCGCGGTGAGTGATGTTGCTGGTGCGCGTGATGCCTATATGAAGGCGACCGGTCGCTACGTGCCAGTGGTGGCCGACGGTGGAATTCGTAAGGGTGGCGAGATCGCCAAGGCGCTCGCCGTTGGTGCGGATGCGGTGATGATCGGTTCGCCGCTGGCGAGGTCAACTGAAGCGCCAGGTGGCGGGTTCAACTGGGGGATGGCCGCCTCATCTCCAACGCTGCCACGTGGCACGCGCATCGAGGTTGGGATCGCAGGGAGCATGGAGCAGATCCTCAACGGACCGTCGCGTGTGACAGACGGGAGCGAGAACCTTGTTGGCGCGGTGCGTCAATCTGCCGCTGCACTCGGCGTCCAGACGCTTGCCGCATTCCGCGACGTTGAGGTGATCTACGCGCCGGCAGCGGCGACTGAAGGGAAGAGCTGGCAGCGTGGACGCTGAAGCTGGCGCCACGGCGAGCGCAGGTGCGCCACCCGTTCAGACGGGCGGCATCCTTGTCTTAGATTTTGGGAGCCAGTTCGCACAACTGATCACGCGCCGGGTTCGCGAGATGAACGTGTATGCGGCGCTCGTGCCATTTGATCTTCCAATCAGCGAGATCCTGGCACGCAAGCCGGCCGGCATCATCCTGAGCGGCAGTCCCTTCTCCGTTTATGACGACGCGGGGCCAAAGCCAGACGCCGCCCTCTGGAGTGCTGGCGTTCCGATCCTTGGCGTCTGCTACGGCGTGCAGCTCATGGCGCAGCAGCTCGGTGGACGCGTTGGGCCGTCAGATCGGCGCGAGTACGGCCCCGCCGACATCAGCATTAGCGGGGCGACAAGCCCACTGTTTGCTGGGCTAGGAGCGACGGGTGCAGAGCGCGTCTGGATGAGTCACGGCGACTCGATCATTGATGCGCCGCCAGGATTTGTGCCGCTTGCTACGACCGACTCCACGCCGTTCGCTGCGCTCGCTGACACGGCGCGCAACCTCTGGGGGATTCAGTTCCATCCGGAGGTGGTGCACACCCCGAGCGGGAAGCGGCTGCTGCAGAACTTCGTGCTTGGGATTGCGAAGGCGAAGGCGACCTGGACGCCAGGGCGACTCGCGGAAGATGCGGTCGCGGCGATTCAGGCGCAGGTTGGGCCAACGGACCGCGTCCTCTGCGCGCTCTCTGGTGGTGTTGACTCCGCCGTTGCGGCGGCGCTCGTCCATAAGGCGATCGGTGATCGACTCACCTGCGTTTACGTGGATCACGGCCTGATGCGGAAGCGCGAGTCGGAGATCTTGCGCGAAGTCTTCGCTGAACAGCTCGGCATGAAGATCATCATGGTGGAGGCGCAGGAGCGATTCCAGCATGCGCTTGAAGGGGTGGTAGATCCCGAAGAGAAGCGGAAGATCATCGGCCGAGAATTCATTCGCGTCTTTGAAGAGGAGTCGGCTCGAGCGGGCGACTTCAAGTTCCTCGCGCAAGGGACGCTCTACCCGGATGTGATTGAGTCCACCTCAAAGGAGACGAAGTCGGCGCAGAAGATCAAGACGCACCACAACGTGGGCGGCCTCCCTGATGACCTGAAGTTTGAACTCGTTGAGCCGCTCCGCGCACTCTTCAAGGACGAAGTGCGCGCGGTTGGCCTGCAGCTTGGACTCCCTGAGAGCGTCATCTTGCGCCAGCCCTTCCCAGGTCCCGGCCTTGCAATTCGCATCCTTGGTGAGGTGACGCGCGAGCGACTCGACACACTGCGCGAAGCAGACTGGATCGTTATTGATGAGATCAAGGCGGCGGGGCTGTATCGCAGCATCTGGCAGTCGTTCGCCGTGTTGACGCCACTTCACTCAGTTGGTGTGATGGGTGATGGCCGTACGTACGGGAACGTGCTGGCGATTCGCGCGGTGACGAGTGAAGATGGGATGACCGCCGATTGGGCACGCCTCCCATATGACCTCATGGCGAAAATTTCTTCGCGTATCGTGAACGAAGTGCCAAACGTGACGCGCGTCGTTTATGACATCACCTCCAAGCCGCCCGCAACGATTGAGTGGGAGTGAGCAACGGAGTGGAGAAGACAGCGGAGCGGCTGCCGCTCCCAGGGACGAGCTTCCTGAAGGTGCGACCGATCGTGATTGAGGGGCGCGCGGAGGGGGAGATCCGCGCCGGAGCTGCGCAACCGAGCACGATGCCCGATGGCTGGTGGATCGCCCTCTTCTGGGTACAGGACGGTGACGGCGTGGTGAGCTGCCGCGAAGTAGCGCCGCTCGCCGGACCTCCGCCGGTCGCACCACTCGAACGTTATGGAGCCTTAATGACAAACGGCCTCGGCGACCTCCTCGCCGTAGAGGAGGGGCGCTCCTGCCTCAAGTTACGACTTGTTGGCGAGGCGGCGCAGTCGAGCGAGCCGTGGCGCCGCCCCCTCGCACTCCAGGTTGCGGCGAAGTGGGATCCGATGCGAGTCGCTACGATGAGTGGGTCGAAAGTCGCTGAGGCGGCGCTCGATGCGTTTGCGCGAGCCGTTGAGGTTGCGCATCGGCCGTAGGGTGAACAACACGGAGGAGACGACGTGACGGATCCATTCAAGGACTTCCTTGAGGAGCTCGAGCGCCGACGAAGTGGCGGCGAGAGCCCAGCCGCGGAGAACGCCAATGTGGACGGCGCCGACGAAGGCACCGCGCCCCCTTCACGCCCCCGCGCTCGACGCCCCGCATCGGGTGGTGGAACCAACTTCACGCGGCCAAAGCTGAGCCTGCGTTCGCTCTTCTTCCCGATTCTCATCGGACTCTTCTTCATTGGCAGCCCGATCATCGGTCTGCTCACTGATGCGCGCTGGTTTGCGTCGCTCGGCGCAGGCGATCTCTTCTGGCAGCGACTGCAGATTCAAGGCAGCCTCTTTGCAGGGAGCACCCTTGCCGCGCTGATCTTCCTTCTCGGCATGATTGGGATCGCGTCACTGATTGCGCGACGCGGCGGTACGCCGCCGGCTGAGCCAAAGGAGCAGGTGGCGCGACCAGATCGCGAGCCGCTGGTTAATGAGCGAGGTCAGATTCGCGTGGACGGCATTGGTGAGGCGCTCCGTGATCTCTTCAGTGCCGGCTCTGGTAGCGGCAGCACCGTTGCCGCAGTTGGGAGTGGCGTCTTGCGCATCGGCGCGCTGCTCGTTGCACTCTTCATTGGCGCGCAGGTTGCTGCGAACTGGGAGACGATTAGCCTCTGGCAGAACGCGGTCCCCTTTGATCCGAGCGGCACACCCGTCGTTGACCCCATCTTCGGTCGCGACATCTCGTTCTACTTCTTCGAACTCCCCGTCTTGCGCCTTGCGCAGGGGATCGGCGTCACACTGCTCCTTGCAGGAACGCTCGCAGCGGCGCTCCGTTATCTCCCAGCAATTAGCGCCCGCGGACTCGGGTTCGTCGGCACTCTGCCGCGCCTTCACCTCGCGCTGATGATCGGTGGCGTCTTGCTCGCTACGGCATACGGATATCAGCTGGACAAACTGGAGCTGGTCTACTCAAGCACTGGCGTGGCGACAGGTGTCTCATACGCAGATAACGCCGCGAAACTCCCAGGGCTGGACATCCTTACGACGATCGCCGCGATCGCCGCCGCATTCCTGATTGGTGCCGCCCTGACGCGCACAGTCTGGCCACTCGCCCTCACCGCACTGGTCTGGTTCGGCGCCTCTGGCGTGCTCGGTGGTCTTTACCCTGAGTTTGTCCAGCGCTTCCAGGTTCTGCCGAACGAGTTCGCCCTTGAGGAGCCGTACATTGCCAATAACTTGAAGATGACGCGTCTCGCCTTCGGCCTTGATGGCTGGAGTGAGCTGCAGTACGACGGCGAGGCTACCCTCACCGCAGATTCGATCGCCACGGATGCTGAGACGTTTGCGGATGCACGCCTCTGGGATTATCGACCGTTGCAACAGACGCTCGATCAGCTGCAGACCGTTCGCCAGTACTACAACTTTGCTGACGTGGATGTTGACCGCTACACCATTAATGGTGAGCAGCGACTCGTCATGCTCTCCGCACGTGAGCTGAATCCAGATCGCGCGCAACAGTCGGCAGCCTGGGTGAATCGCAGGATCACCTTCACACACGGCATTGGTGTGGCCATGGTCCCTGTTGCCGAAGTCGGCTCGGGCGGCCTCCCACGTCTGATCATCCGTGACATCCCGCCCGTCTCTACAGACGGTGCACCTGTGGTCAGCGAACCACGAATCTACTTCGGTGAACTCGATGACGACTGGGTCATTGTTGGCGCAAAGACTCCAGAGTTTGACTACCCAATCGGCGAAGGCGAGATTGATGCCGATGGTGTGGTCACCGGCGACGCCACCACAAGCTGGAGCGGCGAGAACGGCATCTCACTCAGTACCCTTGCCGACCGACTCCTCTTCGCGGCACGCCTCGGAGATCTCAACCTCTTGATCAGCGACCAGATCACCTCCGAGAGCCAGCTGCTCTGGCGGCGCACGGTTGGCGAGCGGATCAGCGCGCTTGCGCCGTTCGTGAGCTGGGATCGCGACCCATACCTTGTCATCCGTGAAGATGGCGGACTCAGTTACATGGTTGACGGATACACCATGAGTAACCGATTCCCGAACGCGCAGTCGTTTGATCCTTCGCTCGCGCGCACCAGTTTCGGCCGACCAATTAACTACATCCGCAACAGCGTGAAGGCCACCCTCGACCTCTACACAGGCGAGACGAAGCTCTACGTTGCAGACGCGAGCGATCCGATCATTCGCGCCTGGAGCGGCGTCTTCCCAAGCCTCTTTCAGCCACTTGATGAGATGCCTGCTGATCTGCGAGCACACCTCCGTGTGGGCGAGGAGGGATTCGATGTCACGACGCGCATGTACGCGCGCTATCACGTGACGGATCCACAGACCTTCTACCGACAAGATGACGTCTGGACCGTTCCAGAAGCGTCGGCTGGTTCCCAGTCGCTTCCTGGTGAGGCCTACTATGTTCGCGTCCGACTCCCTGGCGAAGATGGTGCGGAGTTCGCGCTGATTCAGCCACTCGTGCCAACAAGCCGCCCGAACATGATCGCCTGGGTTGCTGCGCGCAACGACGGTGACAAGTATGGCCAAGTGGTGAGCTACCGATTCCCGAAAGACACATCGGTCTTCGGTCCCGCGCAGGTGAACGCACGTATTGATGCGGACCCAATCATTGCCGCGCAGACCACGCTCTGGGATCAGTCGGGATCGACGGTGATTCGCGGCAACCTGATCGTCACGCCAGTGGGCAACAGCATTGTCTATCTACAGCCGGTCTACCTACAGTCAACCTCGAGCTCATTCCCAGAGTTCCAGAAGATTGTTGCCGCCACCTCCGACAAGGTTGTCTGGGGTGATTCACTCGCGCAGGCGCTCAACCTTCTGGTTGGCGGCGGTGTGGTTGATCCGGGCGGCGGGACAGAGCCAACAGATATCAGTGGGCTGGTGACGCGCGCGTCAGAAATCTTTGCGCAGGCGCAAGAGGCGCTCCGCGCAGGAAACTTCTCGCTCTACGGAGATCGCATTGCAGAGTTGCAGCGCGTACTCGACACGCTTGCTGAGCTGACGGCTGGAACAACTCCGTAAATGGACGTTCGCCCGCGGCCGGGCCTTCTTCAGCTGGCTGGTCGTGAGGCACCAGCGCTCTACGTCCTTGGTCTACTCGCAAGCGTTGGCGGTGGCTCACTCTTCTTCGCTGCGATCGCAGGGGCGGGTGACCTTGCCCTCGCCGTCAGCCTTCTTGTTCTCAGCCTTGGGCTGATTGGGCTGAGCGGTGCATCCGCACTGCAGCGCTCCGTTGACACACCTGAGTCGAGCTGGCGTGGCCCTGGACCCATGGCGGTGTTCTGGACGGCGCTCCCACTCGCCATCCTCGCCCCTGCGCTGCTCCTGCTCCTCTTTGCACCGTTCGGCGGGTTTGCGCAGTTGGACGCTGCGCCAGCAACGCTTGCGATCGCGCTCAGCACGAACCTCGCCACAACGCTCGTTGTTGCCCTCATCGTGGTTGGGACCGGTGCGGCGCGATGGAGCGAGATAACAGGCGAACACAGCATCCCTTCACCGAACCTCCCCGTCGCCGACCGGCGCGGTGGCGCACTCGGCGACGTTGCTTGGGGGCTTGCACTCACGGTGCCAATAGTTGTTGCGGCGGCACTGTTCAGCGCACTCCTCATTCAGAGCACGGGTGCAGTTCCAGACTCCCCGCTCCCACCATCAGATGGCAGCCGCGCACTTCTGTTCAACCTACTGAGTGCGGTGATCGTTGCGCCGATCGGCGAGGAGATCCTCTATCGCGGCGTGATCGCACAGGCGTGGGGTCGTCAGTCAGGCGCGCGTCGTGCGATTGTCTTCTCCGCGATCGTCTTCGCCTTTGCGCACACGCTCAATATCGGCGGCGAAAGCATCGGCGACGCGCTCGCCGTTGCTGGAGTCGCCTTCGCGATTCGACTCCCGCTCGGCCTCGCACTCGGATGGCTCTGGGTACGTCGTCGCTCACTCCTCGCCACGATCGTCTTGCACGCCGCGTATAACGCGGTGCTCGTTCTCGCCACCTTCGCGGCGTAAGCTCACCGGGGCACAATCCCGCATCTACGGCACTCCGCAAGATTTCCACATACGGTGCGTATGCGTGCGCTACGCAGCGCCGCGCATGGCGGCACATCTTCGGCGGCGTAGCGGGAAAACAGCGGGCTCGTTGTGGGCCGGAGGCATCAGTTCAATTAGACGCAGGAGTCTCATGAGCGGAGGTGGCGTGGAGGGGGGCGGTGTTGGCTTTGGCCTCGTGCACAACCATCTGAGCGGCGACCCGGAGCTGTCGGAGGGGGACCTGCGGCTGACGGCGGAGGTGGTGGCGGCGGCGCGACTGCTCGACCTTGAGTTTCTCACCCACCTCGTGATCGGGCGCGGCCACTGGGCGAGCAGCCGCTCGCAGCGACCCACGATCTGGGCGACCACGGCGGCGCCAGACTAGCGGGAGGCTGGTGCTACCATCGCTCAATGCTCAACCGCATTTACAGCCTCTTCTCCAACGATGTTGGGATCGACCTCGGCACGGCGAACACGCTCGTCCATGTGCACGGGAAAGGGATCGTCATCAGCGAGCCCTCTGTAGTTGCCGTTGAGGAAAAGTCCCGTAAGGTGATCGCCATTGGCGCTGAAGCGAAGCGCATGCTTGGCCGAACCCCAGCGAACATCGTTGCCATTCGACCGCTCCGCGACGGCGTCATCTCTGACGCAGCGGTGACGGAGCAGATGATCAGCTACTACGTCCGAAAAGTGCACTCAGGCGGCTGGCTTGCCGCGCGACCACGCATGATCATCGGCATCCCATCCGGCGTGACGGAAGTGGAGAAGCGCGCCGTGCGCGACGCGGCGTTGAAGGCGGGGGCGCGATGGGTCCGCCTCGTTGAAGAGCCGATGGCCGCCGCGATCGGGGCAGGGCTCGCCGTTGCTGAGCCATCCGGCAGCATGATCGTTGACATCGGTGGTGGCACCACAGAAGTTGCGGTGACGAGCCTTGGCGGTATTGTCACAGCGCGCAGCATTCGCATCGCTGGCGATGAGATGGACGAGAATATCGTTGCCTATGCTCGCCGCAAGTACAACATGCTCCTTGGTGAGCGCACCGCAGAAGATATCAAGATCGCCATTGGCTCGGCACACTCCGGCGAGTGGGACGCACAGCGCATCACCCTGCGGGGACGCGACCTCCTCACTGGCCTGCCACGTTCGGTTGAGGTTGGTGCGCCGCAGATTCGTGAAGCGCTTGAACCATCGCTCGTTGAGATCGTCAACGCGGTTCGTGACACTATTGAAGAGACGCCACCCGAGCTGGTGGCGGACATCATGGATCAGGGGATCGTTCTCGCCGGTGGT
>QWRJ01000018.1 GCA_003670475.1 Candidatus Limnocylindrus primus
CGTGGTGGGTGAGAGCTGGCCAAGGAGGTTTGCGCTCGGCGCAGCGATCGGCGTTCCGGCGGCGCGAATCAGCGCGCGCGCAAGATCGTGGTCTGGGAGTCGGACGCCAACAGTGGGGAGACCAGATCGGACGAGTCCTGGGATTCGTGGTGCTGCAGGCGCGACGATCGTGAGCGGTCCCGGCCAGAGGGCGTCGGCGAGAAGTGTGACGCGCGGATCTTCAAGCGCGGCGGGGGAGAGGACGAGCGGGAGATCGGCGCGGTCAGCAATGTGCACGATGAGCGGATCAAAGGTGGGCCGCCCCTTCGCTTCGAAGATGCGCGCGATGGCGATTGGATCAAGCGCATTGGCGCCGAGCCCGTAGACCGTCTCGGTGGGGAAGGCGACAAGGCCACCAGCACGTAGGAGCGCAGCCGCGCGCGGCAGTGACTCTGCGGCGGAGGTTGCTGTTCGTGCGCGGAGCTGCTCTGTCTTCATACGCTCATCAGCGTGGCGGCTCGATCGTGAGTGTGATCGGTGCGTGATCTGAGGGGAGCGCCCCCTTTCGTTCATCGCGATCCACGCTGTACGAGATCAGCGATCCGGCGCTCGGTGATGCGAGCAGGTGATCAATGCGCATCCCATGACCACGGTGGAAGGCGCCGCCGCGATAGTCCCACCAGGTGAATGCGGGCGGCTCGCCGTTGGGGGCGAGCGCGCAGGCAGTGTCGACCACTCCCGCATCAAGGATGGCGGTGAGGGCGGCGCGCTCCTCAGGCGAGACATGTGTTGCTCCAGCCAGCGCCGCAGGATCCCAGACATCGGCATCAGTTGGGGCAACGTTGAAGTCACCACCAAGGATGAGCGGCGAAGACTTCAGCGTCTCTCCTGACCAGAGGGTGAGCGCCTCCATCCAGCGCAGCTTCGCCCGCCAGTAGCCGCTCGCAACCTCACGGCCATTCGGCACATAGACACTGGCGATGGTGACCCCGCCGCATTGCGCCGCAATCAGGCGCGGCTCGTCCATCAGGTCTGGGTCGTCTCCCTCCGGAGCGTGAACTGCGCCGCTTGCGGCTGTGGGGAGGCCGAGTGTTGGCGCCACAAGGCCGATCCGCGATGCGATCAAGACGCCGTTACGTCCACCGGCGCCGATCGCCTCCCACTCGTATCCGCGTGAGGTGAAGAGTTCAGCGGGGACCTGCTCAGGGTTGCACTTCGTCTCCTGCAGCAGAAGGACGTCTGGCGGCGTGCGATCCAAAAAGGCGGCGAGTCGTTCGGCGCGCGCGCGGATGCCGTTGACATTCCATGAGGTGATGGAGAGATGCGCTGCGCTCACGCGCAACCTTAGGTGCGCGGGCCGTTGAGAATTGCGCCGATCATCCCTTCGGTAGCGCTCGCACCTACGCCAGGCTCCGCCTCAAGGCTCACCCCGATGCCGGCGCTCTTCAGCGCGGCGAGCGCACGATCGAGTGCTGGCTCCGCAACGGAGAGATGCACCACGCCATCTTCGCTCTCTGGGCTTCCAACGATCCCCTCCACGGCGATGCTTGCCGCGGCGAGTGCCGCCGTTGCGGCGGCGAGGCTCCCTGCGGTCGGTTTCAGATGGATCGTGAACCAGTGACTCATGAGCGCATCCTAGCGTGCGGCGGCACTGTTCGGCGCTGCTCCGGAGATCGCCAGCGTGCGCCGCTGACCGCCAAGACTCACCTCGATGATCAGTTCGCTGCGTAGCGCGCGCCGACCATCGGCTGGATCACGCTGTGGGCCGAGTGGCTGCACCGTGCTGTTTATGCTCCCCGCGGAGTAGCTCCCGAGCAGCGGATCGGAGCTCCACCAGCTGCTGATTGACGGTGCGCCACCAGTGCGCGGCGCGGAGAGGAGCGAGAGCTCAAGTCGTCCGTCAACCGTTGGAGCAAAGAGTCCAACTTCATCTCGGTCATCTGCGTTTCGATCCCAAACGGTCAGGCTGATCTCGCTGAGTGCAGCGGTGGACGTGCCCACGAGCTGCGGCGCACCGAGCACTGGATCTTGGATGCGCTTGTTCACCCAGTTGCGCTTCTCTGAGAGAGCAACCCAGATCCCGCTCTGCCCGCCACCTGTAGCGATCACGCTGGGGGGCGTTGGTGCGCTGATGACAAGGTCGTCGCTCCCGTCGCCATTTACATCTGCGGTGATGAGGTTCATCTGCGCCGCGTCAATTCCGGAGGCGGCGAGGTCGGTCACGCTCCAGATGTCGCCGCGCCAGAGGTAGGCGTCGTTGCGCCGCTCAATTGATCCCATCGCCGCACTCACCACTGGAAGTCCGGTGAGAGGATCCGTGGTGTTCCAGACGCGCAGCGTGGCGATCTCCGGGAAGAGGTCGCCGTCAAAGTCACCACGGAACTCGCTGAGTTGATCGCCGCCGCTTGACCAACCGTCTGGGAGTGACCACGGATCAGCGAATGGATCAACTTCGAAGTCAACAAGCGTTGCGTCACTCTCGTTTGGCGCTGGCTGATAGATGGCAATGTTCGGTCCGTAGAACCTGCGGATCAGCGCCTCAAATGACTCACCGTCGCGGGCGCAGCGACGGGCATTCTGCTGAAAGAGGTGGAAGCTGGTGTAGTACTTGTCACAACCCTTGCGGTAGGCGCCCCCGCGATATCCAGTATGCGCAAAGCCCTTTCGTGCGCCAGCAGTCCGCCAGATGGTGAGCGGCCAGACCGCCTCAATGGCTGAGCGGATCAGCGGGAGTCGAGCAGGGAGCCCCTTCTTGATGCGGGCTGCGTCCGACTCCTCCGCCTTCGTTGTTGCGTTGCCGCGGTAGAGCTGGAAGGTGGTGGTGGAGCCGACATCAAAACAGTCACCATTCTTATCTTTGAGCTTCTTGTTCGGGTGCGTGATGTACCACCAGGCGTACTGCTTGACGATCTGTGCCGCGGAGAGGAGCTGTGCGCGATGCGTTTCGTTTGGACCCCACTCATTGATCATCACGCGCTCCACGTAGGTTTTGAAGTCCACCTGAACCCGCGTCCCCATTTTTAGGCGGCGCCCCTTCTTAATCGGGATATGCACCCAGATGGACTCGGGTGGCTTCGTCATAGAAGTCCACGGTGTGCACTGATATGGCGCCGCCGTCGCCGTAGCTGCGCGCTCCCCAGCGATCGGTCCCGAGGCCGGAATGGCGATCAGCGAGAGGATCAGCGCAACGATCGCTGCGCGTTTACAGCTCCGCAACGACTCCCTCACTTTGCTTGCCGCGCAACGGGATCTCCTCGATCAGCGTTGCGGCGACAAGGGCGATAAGGCTTGCCACTACGGTGAGCCAGAAGATTGAGCCGATCGCGTCGGCGATTCCCGCTTGGATCGCCGTAAAGAATACGCTTAGGTATTCAGTTGGGATCAGCGCCAAGAGGGCGGGATCAAACTGTCCGCCAACGTTCGTCAACTGATCAAGGTTGCCACCAGCCGCGGCGAAGAATGGGCCAAAGGTCCCCGCAGGTGCTGCTGCGGCGAGCTCAGTTGGAATCGTGGTCGTCAGCTGCCCGCCAAAGTAGGAGCCAACGATGGCGAGTCCCACCGAGCCGCCAACCTGGCGGAAGAAAGTGAGGTTGGAGGTCGCGGTACCGAGGAACTTAAACGGCACCGCGTTCTGCACCACGATGGTGAAGACGGAGAGGGTTGGCCCAATGCCGAGTCCGGCGAGGAACATCCAGCCACGTAGCACCCACGGATCGGTATCTGCCTTGATGCTGGTCAAGAGGAGCGACCCCACCGTGACGAGCACGATGGCGCCGAGGATCAGTGACTTATAGCGACCGCGTCGCGCCACCATTAGCCCTGCGCCGACCGAACTGATGATCACGCCGAGGAGGAGTGGGAGCGTGGCATAGCCAGAGTTGGTCGCCGTCTCGCCGAGCACGGTCTGGAAGTAGCGCGGCAAGAAGATGATGGCGGCGAAAAAGCCGAACGAGGCGAAGAAGCTTGCAGCCGCTGCCGCCGCGAAGGTGCGGTTCTTGAAGAGCTCCAGTGGGATGATCGGCTCGTCCGCCTTCGTTTCAATGAAGAGGAAGAGGCAGAGGATGGCGAGGCCCGCCGCGATCAGCCCTGCCACCTCTGGGGTGGCGAAGGCGTTGCTCTGCACGTTCGTCAATCCGATGAGTACTGGAATGATGCCGGCGGCGAAGACGATCGCGCCGAGGAAGTCGATCTTCTGGTTCGGTCGCCCCTTAATCGTTGGGAGCTCGAGCAGGATGATGGCGATGCTCAGCAGGCCGATCGGAAGGTTGACGTAGAAGATGAGGTGCCAACTGAACGTGTCGGTGAGCCAGCCACCGAGCGCTGGACCGACCAGGCTGGAGAGGCCGAAGACGGCGCCGAAGAGTCCCTGATAGCGACCGCGCTCCTTCGCGCTGTAGAGGTCGCCAATGGTGGCGAGCGCAATCGGGAAGAGCGCACCAGCGCCGAGCCCCTGAATGCCGCGGAAAATGATCAGCTGCTCAATGTTCTGTGAGAGCCCAGCGAGCGCCGAACCAACAAGGAAGAGGCCGACACCGATGAGGAGGAGCGGCTTACGGCCGTACATGTCGGAGAGCTTGCCGTAGATCGGCACGGTGACGGTGCTTGCAAGGAGGTAGATCGTTACGACCCACGTATAGAGATTTGCACCATTCAGCTCGGTGATGATCTGCGGAAGTGCGGTTCCAACAATGGTCTGGTCGAGCGCACCGAGGAAGAGGGCGAGCATGATGGCAAGGACGATGCCCTGCTTCGCGCGCTTGGAGAGATCCGCGCCAGCGTGGTGGCTTGAGGCGGGACTCGCCTTGCTCGGGCGCTTCGCCGTGCTTGGGCGTGAAGTACTACGTCGTGCGGTTGCCATGGGAACCTCCTGATTCACGCCTCTGCCACAAGCTGCGGTAGTTCACGTTGCAACCATCATACTCCTCGCTTCGCAGGCTGTCCTCAGGCGCTAGGGTTGCCGCATGAAGATTGGCATCGTGATTGAAGGACAGATGGGCCTCACCTACGCGCAGCAACTCGCTCTTGCACAGCGAGCTGAGTCACTCGGCTTCGATGCCTTCTATCGCACTGATCACTATGAATCCTTCCCGGGCCCCGCAGATCAGGCGACGAGTGACGCGTGGAGTGTCTTGGCGGGACTCGCCCGCGAGACTAAAACGATTGCGCTCGGGACACTGGTGAGTCCAGTCACCTTCCGTTACCCAGGCGAGTACGCGAAGGTGGTCGCCACGGTTCAGGAGATGGCGGGACGCCGCATGCATGCGGGGCTCGGCGCCGGATGGCACGAGTCGGAGCATCGCCGTTACGGCTTCCCATTTCCAGAGATGCCGCTGCGCGCGGAGATGCTGGAGGAGCAGCTCAGCATTGTGCGCGGTCTCTGGTCTGGACCAGACGGCTGGTCGTTTAGCGGGAAGCACTATCAGGTGAGCGACGCCCTCTTCCGCGCGAAGCCAGAACCGGCGCCATGGATCATCACGGGTGGCGAAGGTTCGCCGCGCGGTATGCGCATTGCTGCCGCACATGCCGATGAGTTCAACCTCACCTCATCCACGCCGCAGATCGCGCGCGAGAAGTTCGCCGCACTGGACGCCGCCTGCACCGCCGCCGGTCGCGCACCCGCAACGCTGGTGCGCTCAGCGATGACCGGTCTCCTCATTGGGCGCACCCGGGCCGACTATCTCGCCGGCGTCGCCCGCTTCATGGCGCGGATCGGCGGGAGTGGTGACCCAGAGGAGTACCTCGCACCGCGTCGGCCGCGCTGGGTGTCGGGGACGCCAGAGGAAGCCGCTGCCCAGATGCGCGCCTTCCGTGATGCTGGCGCGCAGCGGTTGTTAATGCAGCACTTCCTCCCGCTGGAGCTTGAGCCGCTCGACCTGCTCGCCGAAATTCGGGACGCGCTCTAGCGCGCGTTGACTAGCGGACGCGACCGCGTCGTCCAGAAGGTCCAGTTCGGAAGAGGAGAATCCCGCGAAGCGCGCTCAGCGGTACGGGTCCACCTTGACGCGAGTCGCTCGAGGCGGCGGCGTTGTCGCCAAGAAGCCAGAGCGCATCAGGTGTTTGCAACGTGCCAACGGGCCATGTCGCCACGCGTTTCACATCGAGTCGCCCGTCGCGCTCAGCGATCACGATGCTCCCGACGCGTGGTGCGCCGCGCAACCAGGGGAGACCGTGGGGTCCGGCGGGGAGGAGCAGGAGCGTATCACCCGGCTCAAGTGTGGGCGCCATGGAGCGTTCGGCAACAACCGCGCGCCAGATGCGGCGCGCGGTCATCACCATGATCTGCTTGCGGCCAGTCCCGTTGCGTTACGCCTTTGAGGCGGCGAAGGACTTCGCGAACGCCTCGGTTGCGGCAACCAGCTCTGCGGCGGCTGCTGGATCAACGTTCTGCTTGTTCTTCGAGGCGAGCTTCAGCAGCTTCCAGACCTGGTCGTGTAGGTCGGGAACCTTCGCCAGGTGCTCTGGCTTGAAGTAGTCGGACCAGATCACCTGGACCTCGTGCTTCACCAGTTCGGCGTGCTCCTCCTTGGCGGTGATGCAGCGCACCAGCTTGTTGCGGCTGGCGTGGTCGGTCACGTCGATCTGACCGATCAGCTCCACCATGCGTGCAACCGTCTTGGCGGCGGTCACCGCGCCTGCTGGATCGTAGATTCCACACGGGATATCGCAGTGCGCGTGCACCGTGACTGGAGTGAACTCTTCCGTGAGCTTCTTGATGATGCTGTACATGTGTCCTCCTACTTTACGAATACGGCGATCGCGACATTCGTGATTGCCAAAATTCCGACAGCATGATACGTGCCAGATGGAATCTCCTGGTCGCGTCGGCGCGGCCACGAGATGAGGAGCAGGACGATCGTGAGTGCGATCTTGATGCCGAACTTTGCGTGGCTCACCGGCTCCGTCCCCATCTCGGCGAGGCCGAGCAACAAGACGCCGCTTACGAGCTGCAAGAGTGAGCCGTGCACTATGCCGGCTGAGAGACGCTTCGGGACACTCCTGATCCCCGCAAAATAACCACCGACGACCGCCGCCATGCCAAGAAGGTGGATGAAGACGAGTGCGAGTTGTGCTGAATCCATGAGAGTCGAATCCATCTGACCTCCACGTATCTGGCGCACTGTGTCGCCCTCCCCTTACGGTAGCGGACTGTGGTGCGACAGGCGCCTCCTCGTGCGCCTGAGGCGTGTAGGGTTTACGGGATGGATGATCGGAAGGTACGGGCGTACAGCAGCTATAGCCGCGACGCGCTGATCCCTCCTGCAGCGGGGGAGGGGGTCGCCTGGCTGGGTCGGGCGCCGTGGGCGAAGGCGAGCCCCCCGTATCGCCTCCTCCGCTTCTCGCTCAAATCCGTCGGCTGGATCTTCGGCTTGCGTGTGCGCGGCTACGGGCTGGATCGCCTCGCTAGTTCTGGTCCACGCATCCTGATTGGTGCGCCGCACCGTCGCTACTACGAAGCGTTTGCCCTTGGCATTGCGATGCCTGCGCAGCCGCGCGTCTGGTGGCTCGGCCTTGGCCCCTTCATCGTTGGGCGCGGTCGCATTCGCGCCGGAATGTTGCGTCGACTCGGCGGACTCCTCCCTGTCTGGCGCGGCAGCAGCGGCATTGAGACGCATCTTGCCGCCGCCACGGCGGTCTTCGCCGCGGGGGCGCACTATGCGGTGATGCCGGAGGGCGGCACAAGCGGCCCAGTAGATTGCTTCGCTGAGTTTCGACCAGGAGCGGCGGTGATCGGCATGCGTACCGGCGTTCCTGTGGTCCCCGTCGTCTTCCGCTTCCGCAATCGCCGCATCGGCCTTCCGCGCATTGAGATCATCGGACTCGCAGACACTTGGGTCGTCCAGCCTGGCGATACACCACCAACACCAGGCTCGCGCGAAGAGCTGACGCTTGCCGCCGAGTGGAGTCGTGCCCTCTCTGAGCGAATGGAAACGGTCTGGCGTGAAGGGTTAGGATCGGCGGCATGAGTGCTACGGTCTGCCCGTTCATTGCGATTGCCACCGATTCTGGCAAGCGTCTCTCAGGAGCGAACGCTGCGCACGCCTGCTTTGCCCAGCGTCCTTCACAGCCGATTGAACTAGACCACCAGGAGCGACTCTGTCTCACCGCAACGTTCACTAGCTGCCCCCTCTTCGTTGCATGGGCGGCGCGTGAAGCGGCGCAGGCGATCAGCACCACAGCGTCGCCTGTGGTGGGGAGCGACGCGTGGTCTACATCCCAAGGGGTGAGCGTTGACGCGCTCGCTGCGGCATCGCGTGGCGAGGGGGAGCAGCCGTTCGACTCCAGCAGTGACGGCACGATCTGGTCGCTCGCTGCGGCGTCGCAGCAGCCGCTAAGCCCTGAAGAAGAGGAGCGCGTTCGTGTGGTGCCACTACATCAGCGCCGCACGCTTGAGGATGAAGTGCCGCGCGCGATGATCAGGCTTCCACGAAGGCTGAGTAGCTTGCGTAGTTTTGCCGCCTTCATCCTGCTGCTTGGGGTGGCCCTCTTCGCAACCCCGTCAATTCTGAAGAGCGTCAGCTCGTTCATTGATGGAGTGGGGAGTGAACCGACCCCTGTGCCGAGCGCAACCGCTACGGCTGACGCTTCGCCAACACCAGAGCCAACCCCCGAACAAGTCGTCTACACGATCAAGAGCGGCGATACCCTCTTTGACATCAGCCAGGAGTTCAAGATCAGCGTGGAGGCGATCCTTGGCGCGAATCCAGAGGTGAAAGATCCAGGGAACCTAAAGATTGGGCAGCAGATCATCATTCCGTCAGTCATCCCAGATGTGGTGATCTCACCGAGCCCGTAACGGGCGAAGGTCAACCGAGGGCGAGGGTTAGCCCTTCGCTGGGGAGAGGTTGATGCTGGTGATCTTTCCAGCCTCCACCTTGAAGGTGGCGTCCAACTTGTGACTCTTTGCGCCCGGGCGAACGACGAGGATGTCGCACTCCACCTGATGTCCAGTGTCTTTGATCTCGCCAGGAATCATGCGTAACCCCTTGTCGGCGCGGAGGAACCAGCCGCCGACGCGCTCGAGCCCCTTCAGCATCTGAACCCCTTCGCCAACGTGGATGCGCATCTCTACGCGCTCCTCCATCATCTTCAGCGCGCCATCGCGGTCGTCCGCGTTCAGCAGCTCGAAGAAGGCGTCAGTTGTGTCTTGTGCACCCATGCGCCGATGGTACCCTGCCTCGGTGAATAGTGATCGGCTCGACGCGCTCGGCCTCCTCGCCCGCTTCGCTTTGCTCCACCCGGTCGCCGCTACGGCAGCGGGAATCCACGCGCACGATGGCGCATGGGGGGAGGTTGGCGCGGCGGCGGATGCGGCGGTGCTCGCCTGGGTTGACGGAGAATCGGCGCGGCTCACGGCGATCCCAGTAGGCGATCTGAGCCGTGATGACGCGGCGGACCGCGACCTGGCACTCGCCACCCTTGCGGCGATCCGCTTTGAGCGCGTTGAGGTGCGACCAACCGCATGGGATCCGTTGAACACGGTGAGCACCGTAGGTGGCGGCCTCTTTCCGCTAATCGCGCGCACCTTCGGCAGTAGTGAGCAGCGCGCGAATGATCTGGCAGCGCGACTGACCTCGTTGCCGCAGTTCCTTGACGCCTCGATCGATGCGCTCGTTGGCGTCCCTTCGATGAGTGTCTCCACTGATGATGGCGCGCCGCGTGTGGCTGGAGGCACTCGCGGAAGCACCGCGCCGAGCGGCACGCTGCAACTCCCGGCGCGTCCGGTGAGCCGACTCCACACCGAGACGGCGATTGCTCAGGCGGCGGGGATCGCCGAACTCGCCGAGATGGGTGTTGAGGTCTACGGCCCGTCACTTCGCGCTGCGGCAGATGTGGCGCGCGCTGCGGCAGACCGTTTCACTGAGAGACTCCGCACGGAGGTCCTACCGCGCAGCGAAGGCGAAGGGAGCTACGGCGCGCATCTCTATGATCGCGCGCTGCGGCACACCCTCTTCGGGTCGCATGATCGCGCCGCGGTTCGTGCCGCCGCAGAGGTGGAGTTCACCGCCGTGCGCGAACGCATAATCAGCATTGCGCGCGAGATTGCACCGCAATGGATTGGCGATGAGGCTGCAACACTCGCGGAGAAGCCGCACGAGTTGGTGGCGCGCGTCCTGCATGCGATCGGTGGCGAACACAGCGCCGCCGCGGATCTACTCGATCGCTGCCGCGAGGAGACGGCGCGCTGCGAGGCGTTTGTGAGGCGCACGGGTCTCATTGACCTACCGAAGGAGCCGTTGCAGATCACCTGGACGCCGCGCTTCTTGCGCGCCTACGGCGGCGCCTTTCTGGATTCTCCAGGCCCGTTAGATAAGGGGGAGACGAGCTTCTTTTATGTGACGCCACCGCCAGATGACGCCACGCCAGAGCAGGTTGAATCGATGCTGCGCGAAGACAACGACCGCATGTTGGCCCTCCTCGCGATTCACGAAGCGATCCCTGGGCACTACCTGCAACTCGCCGCCGCGAATGAGACGAAGCGACCGCTCCGCGCTGCGTTCGGTTCTGGCGTCTTTGCTGAAGGGTGGGCGGTCTACGTGACGCAGGTGATGCTGGACGAAGGGTTCGGTGACGGCGACAAGGCGCTCGAGCTCGTCCACTGGAAGTTTTACCTGCGATGCATCACTAACGCGCTGCTAGATGTTGGGATTCACGCCGAGGGTCGCGATGAGGCCTGGGCGATGCACCTGATGGTGGGGGAGACCTGGCAGGAGGAGTCGGAGGCGAAGGCGAAGTATCTGCGCGCGCGGCTCACCGCAACGCAGCTCCCAACGTATTTCATCGGCTCCGTTGGCTGCTGGGAGTTGGAGGATCGCGCTCGCGCCGCCGTCAGTGGCGCGCCGGCTCAGCGCGCAGGCTTACCAGGAAATCGAGCAGCGACCGAAGGCTTCAGTCGACCGGCGCATCTGCGCGCGATGCTGCAGCACGGTACGCCGCCGATCCCACTTCTCGAACGACTGATTCGCGCGGCAGAGTAACGCCGCATCAGCACCGCGTTAGCGGCGCTTGCGTCAGCGCGGCGGTCGTGCCGGTCGGTCGTCTGGCTCTGGAGCCGCACCAGGTGCTGAGAGCGCCGCGGTTGCTGCTGCCGAGTAGGCTGAGTCGGTTGGCGTTGACGATCCCTTGACGGTGACCGACTTTGCGCCGACAGGTGGCTGCTCGGTTGCCGGAAGAATTGAGCGGCCAGGGAGGCGATGCTCAAGCTTCACCGTCACGTCGTAGTCCTCGCAGATATCCAGGAACGGATCCGGATCGAACGCATCAGGCGACTTCACGCCAGCGCCACCCCAGACACCTTCAGCAATGAGCTCCATCGCCATGATCGGCATGACGCCGGTCTGCCAGGCGACTGGCTGCAGGTTGTAGCGTCCCATCGTCTCTGCCGCATCGCAGACTTGGTAGTGGAAGGTCTCGCGTGGTCGACCATCCTTGGTGCCACTCACGAGCGCGCCCACGATGGCGCGTCCCACCATGTTCTTGCCGAGCGTTGACGGATCTGGCGAGAGGGCACCGATCACGTCGCGTGGTGCAACCTTCGTCCCCTTCACGTTGATCGGCTCCTTCCCGTCAAGACCGAGGCGGTGCAGCAGTTGCAGCGTCTCAATGAAGTCGGCGCCGAGCGCGTACTTGAAGGTGATCAGGTCGGCCTTCATGTTGCGTGGCAGCTGCACGATCTCTTCGTGCTCCACGTTGACGCACATGACCGGACCAACGCCTTCAGGGAAGACGAAGTCCTCTGGCTCGCTGAACGGCGCGCGCGCCTCAATCTTTCCGTTGCGCCAGACGATCGGTGGGTTCAAGCACTCCTCAATGACGGTCCAGAGGCTGAAGACCGTGGCGAACGGGTAGCCCTCAATGCGCAGATCGCCGCCGTCACGAATATGGACGGCACTAATCTCATCAACGGTCCACTTCTTGGCGTACGCCGCGAAGATGTTGGAGAGGCCAGGGTCCATCCCCATGCCGATCAGCGCGACCTTCCCCTTCGCCTCCCAGAGGCCGTTCTTCGCCACCTGATAGGCGCCGAGCATCTCGCCTGGCACCGTGTTCGGATTCTCCTTGTCTGGCACCGAGAGGCTGGTCGCCATGTCGATGTAGTGGACGCCCGCCTCGAGTGCCGCGTCAAAGATCGCTGGCACAAAGCGCGGATCAACAGCGTTCAACACCAGGTCCGCCTTGGATGAAACGATCAGCTCCTTGAGTTGCTGCGCATTCCCCGCGTCAACCTGCGCCACGTCATAACCGGCACCCACGGCGTCTGCCACGGTGCGTGCGCGATCGAGTGAATAGTCCGCGAGGGTCATCTTGGTGAGCCATTTGCGCCCCTTAACGAGGTGGGCGATTGCCTCTCCGACCGTGCCGGTACCAACCAATAAAACGTTCATAAACGTCCAGACCTTTCCCGCAGGGGCCCAGTTTGCCGGGCTGCACCTGCACCAGGGGAGACCGCAGAGGCCTCAACCCAGTTACTCGCCCCAGCCTACGCCTCCCCCCTGGGGGGTCGTCAAACGCACCGATTTTGTGCGGGATTCTTAATACTTCCCCCCGAAGCAAGGGGAGTAGAATGAGTGCAGCGCACGGTTTCGTGCAGTGATCACATATAAGGAGGACGCGTGGATCTTCTACTCCCCCTCATCATCGTTGGCGCACTCGTACTACTCGTTGTCTCTGCATTCAACGGACTGGTGAGCGGACGCAATCGTGTGGACGAAGCGCTCGGCCAGATTCAGGTGCAGTTGAAGCGCCGCTACGACCTCATCCCGAACCTCGTTGAGGCGGTGAAGGGGCAGATGGGATTTGAGAAGGGCGTCCTTGAGAGCGTCACCGCCGCGCGCGCCGCCGCTGTGAGTGCCGGCTCCACGGGGAACACCGCCGCACAGGCGAAGGCAGAAAATATGCTCAGCAGCTCGCTGCGCACCCTCTTCGCCAACGTGGAGGCCTACCCCACGCTGAAGTCGAACGAGAATGTGATTCAGTTGCAGGAGCAGCTCACCTCCACGGAGAACCAGATCGGCTTCAGCCGCCAGCACTACAACTCATCTGTCCTCTCCTATAACAACTCGGTGCAGAGCTTCCCAGGGCTCCTCTTCGCCGGTGCCTTCGGATTCGCCAAGCGCGACTTCTTCGACGCGCCCGACTCAGAGGAGGGCGTCCCGAAGGTCAGCCTCTCCTGATCGTCTCGGCGTCGTAGAGCAGCATGGCCACCTTTTACGATCTCGCGGCGGCGAACCGGCGGAAGTCGGCGCTGCTCGTCCTGCTCGTGCTCGGCATCTTCGCCGCCCTCGCCACCGCGGCGGGCGTGGCGTTCACTGGCGGCATTGAGGGGGCGCTCCCGTATTCGCTCGTCGCCTTTGGCCTTGGATTTGTCCTGACGCTTGGCGCATGGTTCGGCGGCGACCGTGCGGTGTTGGCTGCATCAGGGGCGAAGCCGCTCGACCCGAGCGCTGGCGCTGAAGAATTGCAGCTGGACAACATCACCGCCGAACTCGCCATTGCGGCGAACATCCCGAAGCCGAAGATCTATGTCATTGATGACACCGCGCTCAACGCTTTCGCCACGGGACGCGATCCGCAGCATGCGAGCATCGCCGTGACCAAGGGCTTGATGGCGAAGCTCGACCGAGAAGAGATGAGTGGCGTGATTGCGCACGAACTCTCCCACGTGCGCAACTTCGACATTCGTTACAGCCTGCTCGTGGCGGCACTCGTTGGCTCGCTCGCACTTCTCAGCGACATGCTCCTCCGCTTCGCAATGTTTGGTGGCGGGCGTCGTCGTGACAACGACAAGGGGGGCGGCGGTCTCCAGGTCATCGTCTTCTTCCTTACGATCATTCTCGCCATCCTTGCGCCGATCGCCGCACGCATGGTGCAGCTCGCCGTCTCACGTCAGCGCGAATATCTTGCTGACGCTTCAGGCGTGGAGCTGACGCGCAACCCGCAGGGCCTTGAGCGCGCCCTGGCCAAACTGGCCGGCGACAAGGAGGTCCTTGAGGTTGCCACCAAGGCCACGGCGCACTTCTATATTGTGAACCCGGTGAAGCACTTCGAGACCCGCGCGGCAGGCTTCATGGCCACCCACCCCCCGCTCACCGACCGCATCAACCGCCTGCGCACCCTGCGCGGCGCCCAGCCCCTGCTAGCATCGGAGGATCGCGCGCGGGAGTAGCTCAGTTGGTAGAGCACTTGCCTTCCAAGCAAGATGTCGCGAGTTCGAGCCTCGTCTCCCGCTCCAACTCCTTTAGAGCCTGATCTCCTTACGCGTCCTTCAGGATCGTCCGCGCCACGCGCTTGGCGAGGGCGAGGATGGTGATCATCGGGTTGACGCCGAGGGCGGTGGGGAAGAGTGAGCCGTCTGCTACGTAGAGGCCCTTGACGATGCCGCCGTGCGGATCGGTTGCGCGCGGACGGCTACTGGAGCGTACGCGGCCGAACGGATCGCAGGCGTGATCTACAGGATCGCTACCCATCCGTGCAGTGCCCATCTGATGCGCGGAGAAGACGGTGCCGCGGTTTGGTGAGAAGTCGAAGCGCGTGAGCCGGCGCTGCAGCACCTGGAACGCCTCAACGCCATCACGGCGGCGCCAGGAAACTGGCGGTGAGCCCGCAGCGATCACCTCGCTCGCCCCCGCTGCCTCTGCCATCCGGACGAGTGAGCCGAGTGCGGCGCGCAGCGTGCGCTCGTCGCGCGGTGTGGTGCGGTACTCAATTTTTGCGAAGCCGCTGCGCGTCTCGCTGACGCGACCGCCACCGTCGTCTTTTGCGATCGCTAAGAAGGGTGCAATATATGGCGCGAGCTTCATCAGGCGCTGGTGTTCGTCGCGACTCGTCCATGGGATGCCGAGCGAAAGCAGGCCGGGGTGCCCTGGTGCGCTCTCAATGATGTAGCCGTTGCGGTCTTCCATCGGCTCAATGAACTCTTCGCTTTTTGCCGCTTGCATGGTGCCCCGCCACATCTCAATCTTCTCGGGGAAGATGCCCGCGGCGAGCGTCACTGGATGGAGTCGCAGATTCTGGCCGATGGCGGGGTGCGTGAGTCCACTGCGACGCAGGAGGAGCGGTGTGCGCAGCGCGCCACCACTCACCACCACCTGCGGCGCGATGATCTCCAGCGTGCGTGGTGCTCCTGCCCGTGTTCCGCACGTTGTGACTGCGCCACGGACGGTGCCGTTACTGATGATCAGGCGCTCAGCCTTGCAGTCCGGGATGAGATGCGCGCCAGATTCCAGCGCCTGGGGGAGGTGCAGTCGCAGTGTGGACTGCTTTGAGCCGCGCTTACATCCAAATGGACAGGTGCCACAGTCGCCACACTCTGCACGGTTCATTTGAATCTTTTCGGCACCCCAGTCGCGTCCTTCGGCGCCGCGGATGAGCGCCGCATCCTTTGGTGGGATCTTCTCTGATGGCTGCGCACCGACTTCGCGGAGCACCTCGTTGAGGTCTTGCTTAAAACGGGGCGATGCGATCCCCGTTACACCGTGTTGCTCCTCCCACTCCGCGCGCACGCGATCAGGGATAGGGATAGAGGTCATCCAGTTGACGGTGGTGCCGCCACCAACGGTGCCGCCGGCGAGGATGGCAATGTGCGCGTCGTCTGTGGCGGTGAACCCTGAGTCGAGGTAGAGGCGTTCATAGGCGTC
>QWRJ01000019.1 GCA_003670475.1 Candidatus Limnocylindrus primus
AACGGTTCGTACCGTAGGACGGTACTAACGATGCACGGAGTTGAAGAGGGGGCGAGCCGGATGAGCCGGTTTCGCTCCCTCTTCGCACCCCTGCCACTTCTGCAGCGCAACGAAGAGCGCTGGTTCTGGCTCTTTATTGCGCCGTTCCTTGCAGGGTTCGTTCTCTTTGCCCTGCTCCCGCTGATCGCCTCGCTAGCGCTCTCGTTCATGGATTGGAATCTTCGCGGCACACCGAAGTTGGTTGGACTGGAGAACTATGCCGATCTTGTGAACCTCGAGGGGAAGGGGAAACTCGTCCTGAAGGCGTTTAGCAACACGGCGATGATTACGATGATTGCGGTGCCACTGCAGTTAGCGATCGGCATGGCGTTTGCGATGCTACTGAATCAGAAGGTGCGCGGCATGGCGATCTATCGGATGGCCTTCTACCTCCCGACCGTTGTTTCTGGCGTCGCCACCGCAGCGCTTTGGACCTGGATCCTCGGCACGGAAGGCCTGCTGAACAAGGGGCTCGACTTGATTGGCGTGGCGGGGCCAGCCTGGTTCAATGAGCCTGAGTCGGTGCGCTGGGGAATCATCTTCATGCTTGTCTGGGCTGGCACTGGCGGGATGACGCTGATCTTTCTCGCGGGGCTCCAGCAGATTTCCAAAGAGCTGCTTGAAGCGGCGGAGTGTGACGGCGCAGGACGCATCCGGAGATTCTTCTCCGTCACGCTGCCGCTCCTCTCACCCACCCTCTTCTTCAATCTCGTCATTGGCCTGATCGGCGGACTCTCCCTCTTCACGGAGCCGTTCGTGATCTCTGGCGGCGCTGGAGGGCCGGCGAACGAATCGATGAGCGTTGCGCTCCTGATCTACCGACTCCTTATTCGCAACCTTGACTTTGGATTCGGCTCCGCAGTCGCCTGGCTGTTGACGCTCGTTGTCATGCTCCTTACCGTCATCAACTTCCGCCTCTCCAAGCGCTGGGTCTTCTATGACAACTAGGTCAAGCGCTGATTCGCGGAAGGGGCTGCAGATCGCCTCGCCGGGGCGTTTGGCGCTCTATGGAACCCTCACCCTCTTCGCCGCGCTCTTCATCCTCCCATTCGTCTGGCAGCTTGGTGGTTCTCTGAAGACGCCGGCGGAGCTCGCCAGCGGCTCGTTCAACCTCTTCCCCGCCGACCCGCAGTGGGGAAACTACGCCGAAGTCTTCCGACGCGCGCCGATCGCCACTTGGTTCGCGAACTCTTTGGTGATTGCGGTGCTCGGCACACTCGGCGCAACGCTCACCTCTGCCTTCTGCGCCTACGGCTTTGCCGTGCTGCGCGCCCGCGGCAGTCGCCTCGCCTTCGGCATGGTGTTGCTCACGATCCTTGTCCCCTATCAGGTGCTGATTATTCCTGAGTACATCGTCTGGGCGAAGTTGGGACTGACGAATACGCCGATCCCACTCGTCTTGCCGTGGTTCCTTGGTGGCGGCGCGTTCAACATCTTCTTGTTGCGACAGTTCATGCTCGGCCTCCCGCGCGACATGGTCGATGCTGCACGCGTTGATGGCGCCGGTGAGCTGCAGATCTTCCGACGCATCATCCTGCCGATGTGCGCGCCGGCACTTGCCGTGGTGGCCGTCTTCCACTTCATCTTCATGTGGAACGACTTCCTGCGACCGCTCCTCTACCTGCAGGATCCGTCCGCGACCACCCTCCCCGTTGGCCTCGCTGGGTTCGTCACCCGCTTCGCGCGGCAGTGGCACCTCCTCCTCGCCGGAAGTGCGCTCGCCCTGGCGCCGCTCGTCATCATCTTCGCCTTGGCGCAACGGGTGCTCGCCCGTGGCATCAGCGTGGCGGGGGTGCGCAAGTAGGTGGCGCAGGGCGCGACACCGCCTTGGCGCGGTGCGCCTAATAGGTATCGTTGTCCATAAGCAAAGCAGTGCCGCATGCGGCAGAGGAGGGTGAGATGGCAGAACAGCTCGCGATCGCAGGGGGAAGTCCAGTCAAGTCTGATGCGTACCCCGCATGGCCCTACTTTGACGCCAAAGACGAGGCGATCCTGCTTGAGGTGCTGCGCAGCGGTGTCTGGGGCGGTTACCCAGAACCGGGCAAGTACAACGCGCGATTCTGCGAAACCTTTGCGGCGTATCAGAACGGCGGAAAGGCTGGCGCGAACGGCATCTTGATGGTGAACGGCACCGTCACCATGGAGGTGGCGCTGAAGGCGCTCGGCATCGGCTGGGGCGACGAGGTGATCATCCCTGCGCTCACATTCGCCGCTACCGGCTACGCGCCGATCGCCGCAGGGGCACTCCCTGTTGTGGTGGACGTTGAGCCAGAGGCGTGGACGATTGACCCGAAGGCGGTTGAGGCGGCGATCACGCCGCGCACTAAGGCGATCATGCCGGTGCACTGCGGCCAGGTTGTTTCAGATATGGATGCGATCGTTGCGATCGCGCGCAAGCACGGCCTCGCCATTGTTGAGGACTGCGCGCACAGTCAGGGGAAGGAGTGGGGTGGACAGGGAGTTGGCCTCATCGGCGACTTCGGCTCATTCAGCCACCAGTCGTCCAAGATCCTCACCGCAGGTGAGGGCGGCACGCTGCTGACGAAGGATGCAACGCTGGCGCGACGCGCGCACTCGCTGATCGACTGCGGACGCGCAAAGGATGACGCCGGCAAAGAGTTCACTTTTGGGGCGAACTTCCGCCTCGGTGAGCTCCATGCGGCACTCCTCAACACGCAGATGGAGCGCTTTGAGGCGCAGCGCGCTGAGCGCGACGCGAACGGCCGCTACATGGAAGAGCAGCTCGCCAAGGTGAAGGGCGTCCGCGCACTGAAGGTCTTCGACCGCGTCACGCGCCTCTCCTTCTATCGCTTCATCATCGCGATCGATCCAGACGCCTACGGCAACGTCGGCAATGCCGCCGTCTGCGAGGCGCTCGATGCAGAAGGGATCGGCTGCTGGGTCGGTTACGAGTCGATGAGCGACTACGAGCTCTTCCAGCCGCACCTTTCACGCATGCCCGTGCCGATGCAGTACGCGAAGCAGATGGATCCGAAGAGTTGGCATACGCCAGTGGCTGATCGGGCCGCGAAGCACGAGCAGATCTACCTGGACGAGAACATCTTCCGTGCCGGCAAAGAGGGGATTGACCAGGCGGTCGAAGCCCTGCTGAAGTTGCAGCGACATCCCGACGTACTGAAGAAGGTCGCCGCCACAATGGCGGCCGGCTGACGCGCCGGACATGCCGAACAACGTCCGTTTCGCCATCCATGGTGGTGGATACATCGCAAAGATTCATGCGCAGGCGGTAGCAGATACCGCTGGCGCTGAGCTTGTCGCGATCGCTGGGCGCAGCGGAAGTGCTTCGGAGTTAGCGAAGATCGCTAGTGTTCCGTGGCTCGACGGCGAAGAGGGACTCGCTGCGGCGGCGAAGCGTGGCGAGTTTGATGTTGCCATCCTCTGCACGCCGAATACGATGCACGCCCCCGTTGGGCTGCGACTTCTCGACGCTGGCGTCCACCTGCTCGTAGAGAAGCCGATGACCACGAGCTTCGCCGACGCAACAGCACTCGCCGATCGCGCGCGCGCCAACAAGCTGCACGCCGCAACGGCGCACATGTGGCGTGTGGATCAAGAGGCTACCTGGCTGCGCGACCAAGTTGCGGCGGGGGCGATCGGCGCGATCTACCGAAGCCGTGGCTGCGGCGTCCACATTGGCTGGGGGCCGAGCGGCTGGTTCACCGAAGCGAAGCTTGCCGGCGGTGGCGCCGTTGCAGACATGGGGATCCACGCGATTGACACGTTGCGCTTCGTTCTCGGTGAGCCGAAGGCGATCGCTGTCTCAGCGCGTACCGCACGCCGCTTTATCAGTGGCGACGTTGAAGACACCGCCTCCATTCGTATTGATTGGGATTCTGGTGGCTGGTCCGAAGTTGAGGCGGGCTGGTGGCAGCCATTCGCCGATGGCCTTGAGTCGAGCCTGCGCCTCTACGGCGAACGCGGCACCGCCACCCTTTTCCCCACCGCTGTGGTGAAGGGCGCTGGGAGCGAGGCGGCCGAGACGCTCGCTGGCCCTGTGGTGAAGAAGGGTGACCACTGTGATCCGCTCATCTACGCCGCGCAGATCGCGCACATGGTCGCGGTAGTGAACGGCGCACCATCACTCTTGGACACGTGTGGCCCTGCGGCGGTCGCCATCATGGAGGCGGCGTACCGATCAGCCGCGAGTGGCAAGACAGAGGAGGTCTCGTCGTGAAGATGCCATCAATCAGCATAGGTAAGCACCGCAAGACCCTCCTCGCGATCTGGGCGCTTTGGGCGGTTGTGCTGATCTCTTTCCAGGCGATCAGCGCCGAGCGTGTCCGGCTGGTGCGCCCTGACTACGCCGTCTCGTGGAGCTCGTGGGAGACAGAGCTCGGCAACAACCTCTTCAAGGACTACCTAAACGATGACTTCCTTAACCAGCAGGTGGCATGGGATAGCGAGTACTACCTTGGGATCGCGGTTGGCGGCTATGACGATCCGATCGCCGGCACTGCAACAGATCCGGACACGAACAAAGAGATCCCGCGCAACTACTCGTTTTTCCCCTTCTACCCAGCACTGATTAGCGTTGCGGCGGTACCGCTCTCGCTCATCGGCCTCAACGCCATTGCAACGGCAACGCTCGCGGGGCTCATCATTACGTTGCTCGGCACGCTTGCCGGTCTCTTCGCACTCGATGACCTGATCCGACGCCGCTTTAAGAAGGAGGACCAGAACGGGGAGGAGGCGACGGGCTTATCAACGCGCGCCGCCACCTATCTCTTGATCTTCCCTGGCGCACTCTTCTTTGCGCAGATCTACACGGAAGGGCTCTTCATCGGCCTCGCCTTCGGCGCGATCGCGCTCGCCATGCGGGGCCGCTGGCTCTTCGCCGGCGCGCTCGCCGCTGCCGCGGCACTGACGCGCGCGCACGGCGTGCTGACTGCAATTCCGCTCGCGATCATCTGGTGGAACGCCGGGGGCGGTGCCGCGATCACCTCAGCACTGAGCGGTGCGCGTACGCGCGGAATAAAGCCAATCTTGCTCGCCGCGCTGCCGTTGCTCGCTATCGCGCTGCCGATCGTTGCACACCTCCTCTGGCGCACCTCGGCACTCGGTGAAGGGTGGGCGCGCCTACAGGACTTCTACTTCGGTCGCGGCTACCTCTCCATCACGAACAGCCTCGCCTCGTGGGTTGGGGGCGCCGCATACGCGTGGGAGTACGGACGTGAAGCGCTCGTCACCTATGTGCTCGATCGCATCTCCATCATCTTGGCGCTGGTCGCTTCGCTTGCCCTGTTGCGACAGCGACAGATCGCCATCGCCGCATTCAGCTTGGCACTCGTTGCGGCGAGCGGTCTCAGTGGCGATCACCAGAGCACGATCCGCTACATGGCGATCGTTCCGGCACTTCCGATCTGGCTCGCCGGCATCGGCCGCCGCCCCTGGTTCGACCGCATCTGGAGCCTCGGCTGCACGCTGCTTCTTGCGCTCCTCCTGATGCTCTTCAGCCGCGACTTCTGGGTCGCCTAGTGCCGCGCCCCGCGCGGGCGGCACGACCAAAAGGTCGCACCACGACCCCCTCCGCGCCGCGCGGAAAGATGGGCGTCCCAGAGGGTCGGCTCGCCCGTCACGATGCACAGGTGACTGCGGCGCAACGATCGGCGCGCAGCGGCGGGGGCGCGCTCATCTTGGTCGGCGACTCCATCACCCAGGCGTGGCAGACCGAAGGGCACGCCTCACTCCTCAAGCCGTACCGCACCGTCAACTTGGGGACGAGTGGCGACCGCACCGAGCAGATCATCTGGCGCCTCATGAATGGTGCGCTGCCGGCGAACCTCAACCCGCTCGCCTTCACGCTGATGGCCGGAACAAACAACGCTGGGCTCTGCAGAGACAATCCAGTACATATTGCCGATGGAGTACTGCGCATCATCGAACTCCTTGACGCCGCAGCACCGAACGCGCCGATCATCCTCTACCCGATCTTTCCACGTGGCCACCGGCAAAACTCAGTAATGCGCAAGATCACGAACAAGGCGAACGACTCGCTCCTCGCGCGTCTCCCACGTCGGCGCAAGCTCATCGTGCGAGATCTCCGCGCGCCGTTTCTTGACGCAGAAGGAAACGTGATTCGCGCGCTGATGCCGGACTATCTCCACCTGAGCCGCGCCGGCTATGAGATCTGGGGCGCCGACATCAAGGAAGCCTTAGCTCCCGTCTAATTGACGCCGGATTTGATGGGCGCCGTGTGCCGCCAGGTTACTTGTCGACTCCGGTAACCACCACGCCGCGGACGAAGTAGCGCTGGAAGAGAATGAAGAGGACGACTGGGATTGCGAGCGTCATGATCGTTGCCGCCTCAGGGAATCCGACGCGCGCGTTGTACTGATCCGAGAAGCGCGAAAGTCCAATGCCGAGCGTCTGCAGTTCAGGCTTCGTGGAGAGGTAGATCAACGGCCCGAAGTAGTCGTTCCACGAGTAGACGAAGTGGAAGACGGTCACCGCGATGATAACCGGCCACGACTGCGGAATGATTACGTCACGAAGGATCTGCCACGGTCCGGCCCCTTCGATCTGCGCCGCCTCGTCATGCTCGCGCGGGATCGTCATCATGTACTGACGAATCAGGAAGACGTCAAAGGCGTTCGCGAGGAAGGTTGGGACAAGCAGCGGAAGCCACGTGTTCACCCAGCCGAGATTCAGGAAGAGCATGTAGGTGGGAATCAGCGTCACAGTGCCAGGGATGAAGATGGTGGCGACCATCACCTGGAAGAGCTTGCCGCGACCAGGAAAGCGAAGTCGTGCAAAGCCGTATGCCACCAAGACGCAGCTCACCACAGTGCCAATGGTGCCGATCACAGCAATGAGAATGGTGTTCATCAGGAGGCGTGGATAATCAAGGAGCCTCCACACCTCGCCGTAATTGTTCAGCGTGGCGGAGAACTCCCAGGCGTTCTCAAGGGTGCGCCATGACCCCTGCCAGACAATCGTCTTGCTCACATCGGTCGGATCCGCCAGCACGCTCTCTTGGCGTCCAGGCTTCACGAGCACCATCTCCATAAACGTCCCGTCTGCTTGCGGAACGAGCACGACTGGACGATCCTTCCCGTCAACCTCTACCTGCTTCGGCCGTGCCGGGTAGAGCGGGGCGCCAGCGGCGTAGACCTGATCTGGATCCTTGACGCTTGTGGCGGCAAGGTTGAAGAGCGGCGCAAAAAAGAGGAAGGTCAGCGTTGCAACAGCGAGCGTCACCAAGATGCGGCGACGCGCGCTGATTCTGCGGCGCGACTCCGTCCGCTCGGCGACGATCGCTTCGGCGCTCAGCTCTTGTGCTGCACTCATCGATCGCCCCCTGCGTAGTAGACCCAGCGCTTCTGCGTCCCGAAGAGGATCAGGCTCAGCCCAAGGGTGATGAGGAAGAGCACCCAGGCGAGCGTTGCGCCGTACGAAGGATCTTGATACGTAAAGAAGCTCTTAAAGAGGTAGATGTTGAAGAAGAGGGTCGATCCCTCTGGGCTTCCGTTGCCGCCGTTGAGCACCTGCGGGACGAGGAAGTACTGCAGGCTCCCCGCAACGCCAAGGATGAGATTGTAAAAGATGACCGGTGTGATCATTGGGAGAGTGATGTGGCGTAGGCTCGCCCACCATCCGGCACCGTCCACCATGGCCGCCTCATAGAGTTCGGTTGGCACACCTCCAAGCCCTGAGAGGTAGACCACGATCGCGGAACCGATCCCCCAGATCCCCATCAGCACGAGTGCTGGATAAATCAGTCCAGGATCGTTCGTCCAGAGCGGCGCATCCTGAACACCGAAGAGTTCGATTAGCGTGTTTAGCGGTCCGTTCTGGCCGATGACGCCGAGCCAACCGATGATCCCAGCAACGAAGGGGATCACGTATGGCAGGAACCAGAGGACGCGGAAGAGCCCTGGAGCAACGAGCGCCTTGCTGTTCAATACCAACGCAACCGCAAGCGGAACGAAGATTCCCACTGGGAGCACGAGGAGTGTGAAGCGCACTGTCACGCCGAGCGCCTTCCAGGCCATCGGATCATTGAAGAAGCGAATCCAATTGTCCAGCCCAATGAAGGTGAAGTTACGCTCTGCGCCAGTCAGCGAGGCATCGAAGAAGGTGAGGAGGAGGCTGGCAACAATGGGGAATGCATAGAAGACGGCGAGCCCAATAATCCACGGGGAGATGAAGAGGAAGCCCCACTGGGCCTCACGACGCTCCATCTTGTTCCTGAAGATGCTCACTTCTACCCGCCCCTCTTTAATACTGGGATCTTCATCGTAGGTTCGGGGCGGATGCGACCCTGTCGCATCCGCCCCGTCCTAAACCTTGGCTAACGAAGCTAGCCGAGCCTGTTACTCAGACTCGTCTGCGATCGCCTGCAGGGCCGGGATGAACGTGTTCGTCACATAGTCCGAAACGTTCATCGCCTTCTTGGTCAACAGCGGCGTGAAGTCGCTGTAGATGTAATCCCGAGCCTTCAGGTAATTCGGGATGTACGCCTCAGCGCTTGGGGTTGATGCATTAGCGTAGCTCGCCTTTGCAATGTCCCAATTCACGCCCTGCGGGAACTTCTCATCCAGGGTTGCAAAGAATGCATCCTGGTCTGCCGCACGCGCTGGCATGCCGCCGTAAATCACGAGCAGCTTCGCCGACGCCTCGCCGAGCAGATAGGTCATGAACTCGAAGGCCTCCTTCGGGTGCTTGCTTCCGGCAGAGATGCGGAACGTATCCGCATTCAGGTCGTTGCTAATGGTGCCGTTGTTTGATGGGGTTGAAGCAATGTTCCAATCCTCACCGAGCACGTCACCCAAGCAGCATGTGTACCAAGTGTACGACTGTCCCATGGCGATCTTGCCGGTTGGGAAGGCGTTCCCCTGGCCCCACTCCTCAAGCGCGGAAGTGTCAGCGTTTGGCATGAAGTAGTCCTTGAATGCAGCGTCGTTGTACCACTGCCATGCGTCAACCCAGCCGTCAGGAGCGGCAATCGTCTTGCCGTCTGACTGCAGGAACTGACCTGGTGTGAACCAGCTTGCCCACTCAGGCGCGCCGTTCCATGGCTGTGCATATCCGTACTGCACGATCTTCTTTGGGTTGAAACCCGCCTCGGTTGCATCCTTGCCGGCGCTGTCCACCGTCAAGAGCATGCCGATTTCGCGAATCGTGTCCCAGCTCCAGTCGACCATCGTGCCGTCTGGCATCTCGTACTGGTCGCCGTACGTTGTCGGCGGCAGATTGAGGCCCGCCTCTTCAAAGAGGGACGGACGGAAGTACATGAATGATGGGAAGGAAGCGAACGGAAGGCCGAGCTGCCCCTGTCCACCAACAGCGAACGCCTCAACGGCGGCTGCTGGGAACTGCGACAGGTCATAGTTCGCGTCGCTAATGAGTGGCGCCAGATCGAGCCACTGGCCGTAGAAGCCGTTCGATCCCGCAACGCCTGCCGGCCCAACCACATCTGGTGGATTTCCTGCTGCGTTCTGGGTGAGCAGCGTGTTCTTGGCATCCGCATTCGGTACCACTTCAAGGGTGACCTGAATGTTTGGATTCGCAGCATTCCAGGCGTCGACCACCTCTTGCTGCACCGGTACCTGAGTCTCTACGTCAGTCCCTGTTCCAAGACCAACGAACCAGCGCAACTGAACCACTTCAGTCGGCGCGGTTGAGGATGATGAGCCACCGCATGCGACGGCAATAAGCATCATCACCGCGGTAATCGCGCTGAGACGCCACTTCCTCTGCTTCATGAATCCCTCCTACTACTCGCGAGGGCGCCCCCCAACGGGGGGTGCCTGCTGTGCGTATGAATACGCCTCACAGGAGGGCGGTGGGGGCTGAGGCGCGGCGGGCGCAACCTAGGAGGGGGGTTGAGCGTGCGGGGAGCCTAGAATCAGCCTCAGAACCACAGCAGAGGGGGGACTTTGAAGGTCAGCATCATTGGGGCTGGGAGCACCTATACCCCCGAGCTCATTGAGGGGATCGGCGAGGGGCGACTCGGCACGCCTCTGGATGAACTCGTCCTGATGGACCTTGACCCTGCGCGCCTTGAGATCCTCGGCGCTCTGGCGAAGCGGATGCTCGACAAGGCCGGCTGGAGTGGGCGACTGAAACTCACCACCTCGCGTGACGAAGCGCTCGACGGCCCAGACGCCTGCCTGGTGCAGTACCGCATCGGCGGATCTGCGGCGCGTGTGAAAGATGAATCGATTCCACTGCCGCACGGCGTCCTTGGCCAAGAGACGGTTGGTCCCGGCGGTTGGGCGAACGCGCTGCGCACCGTGCCACCAACGATGGAGATCGCCGAGGCGCTCGCGAAGAGCAGCCCGAAGGCGTGGCTCCTCGACTTTGCAAATCCTGTCTCCATGGTGAGCCAGGCGCTGATCGGCGCGGGGCATCGCGCTGTTGGTCTCTGCAATTCAGCGATCGGCTTGCAGCGCAACGCGGCGAAGCACTTCGGCGTTGCGCCAGAGCGCGTAGAGATTGAGTCGGTGGGACTGAATCACGGCGCCTGGTACCGCGAGATTCGCGTGGATGGCCAGCCGAAGCTCGCCGACCTCATTGCAACCGAGAGCGCGAAGCTCGCCGAGATGACGGGCTGGAGCGAAGCGCAGTTACGTGAAGAGCGCGCCATTCCGAGTTACTATCTGCGCTACTACGCAGAGCCAGAGAAGGTGCTCGTTGAGCAGCGCGCCGCTGGAACGCGCGGACTTGAGGTGGCGAAGATTGAGGCGCAGCTCCTTGAGATGTATAAGGACCCTACGCTCGCCGAGAAGCCAAAACTTCTAGAGAGCCGCGGCGGCGCATTCTATTCTGCCGCGGCGCTTGACCTGATCGCGGCGCTCACGGGCGCGAAGCCGGCCCGGCTCGTTGTCAACGTCCGCAATAACGGCGCAATCCCCGATCTTCCAGACGACCAAGTCATTGAGGTACTCAGCGAGGTTGACGCAACGGGTGCGCGACCGATCCCAATTGCGCCGCTCGGTGGTGCGCGCCGTGACTTGATCCTGAAGCTCGGTGCGTTTGGCAAGGCAACCGTTGCGGCGGCACTCTCAGGTGATCGCGCGGCAGCGATCGACGCGCTTGCGCTGAATCCGCTTGTGCCGAACCACGACGTTGCAGAGGTGATCGGCGGCGAGCTCCTTGCGGCACACGCAGCAAACCTTCCGCGCTTCGCGCGCTAGGTCGCGCTACTCCGCGCTAGATCTTTACGGGCTTCGCCTTCTTGATCGCTGCGCGCAGTGACGCTTCGGCGCGCGTGCGTGCAGCAGGACCAGCACCAGATTCATCAAGTGCGTAGAGGAGTGCGCCGAGCGCTGGTGGTTCGCGCAGCGGCCGCACCTCACCGTTGGGAATTGCGGCGATGAGCGCCGCGTAGAGGCGAGAACGATACCCAGGGAGCGACGAGAGGATCGTGCTGCCGATCAGCACGATTGGGATGCGCTTACGTCGCGACGGGGCGCGGCGCTGCGCTGCAACGGCGTAGGCAACGGCGTGATCAATCATTAGTGTCTCAATCTCGCGCGCCACTCGATCACCGCGCTCTGACTCTTCTAAGAGCACGCGTCCGAGTGCACCAATCCCACCGTGAGGGACGCGGTCCTCCAGCACCGCGTCAAGAAGCGCGCGGAGTGATGGGAAGCCGGTGGTGCGCAAGATGGCGCGACCGAGACTCGTTCGTGGACCACGCCCTTCGTAGGCGCGTACCGCTGCGCCGAGCGCCGCAACGCTGAGTCCGCCGCCGCCGCCAAAGTCGCCAGAGATGTCGCCGAGTGCGGCGAAGCGCGCCGTCTTCCCCTTCTCGTTCACGCCAATCGCATTCACGCCGGCGCCACCAACAATCGCAATCCCAACGCCGTCGGTGGTTGCCACGCGCAGCCCCGCTTCGGAGTCATTCCTTGTGGAGAGGTGATCCGCGATGCGCGCCGATCCTCGGCCAGCGAGCGCGCCGCGCACCGCCTTCGCGTCGCGCGGCGTATCAATTCCCGCCATACAGAGAGCAACCGCGGCTGGTCGCTCGCCGCTGCGCTTGGCGCGAGCAAGAGCCGCATCAATGCCAGAGCGGAGCAGCGCCGCTGCAGGGAGAAGCCCGATCCCTTGCGGGTTGCTGCCGCTAACTCGCACCCAGGCGAGCAGCTTTCCACTTGTGTCTGCGAGGAGGATGTCGGTCTTGGAGTTGCCACCGTCAATGCCAACGATCAGCGTGGAGGCTCTTGCGCTGCGTTGCTTCACCGCTCGGGTCACCAGTCAACCTCACCAAAGTTATCTGGAATCTCTTTTGGCTCAAGTTGGTCAACCGTCACGAATGTCGCCCCCTCTTCGCGCAACCGCGCAACGATGCGTGAAATCTTTTCGTGCGTGTACGAAGGCCACGTGTGAAAGAGGAGGATCGCACCATCACCGTGCGCGAGCGTACTTGCCACCGCCGCGTCTTCCATATGTTGCGCCGTCTCGCGGTTATCCCAATCGTCACCCGACGCGCTCCAGAGCACCTGCTTGTAGCCGAGTTGCTCGAGCGCCGCGCGCACGCGTGGATCCTTTGCGCCGGCGCCAAACGGCGAGCGGAACCATGGCGCAGGGTCGCGCTTGCAGATCGTTTCAATGGCGCCAGCAGCCGCCTTGATGTCTTCTACTAGTCCTGCCTCTGTCAGCAGATTCATCTTGGCGTGATAGTGAGAGTGGTTGCCAATCAGGTGTCCGTCATCTGCAATGCGCCGCGCCTGATCAGGGAAGGCCTCAGCCCAGCGGCCTTGCACAAAGAAGGTGCCGCGAACCTCAAGTGACCCGAGCGTCTCGCGCAGTTGATCTTCCGATCCGACCAGGTGGTGTGGCCGATCTGGATGCTCAGCATCAAAGGTGAGGGCGACGCGAAGGTTAGGCATGATCAGATTCTCGCATCAAGCACCGAGCGCGCGGCGAACCGTTGCCAACTCTTGATCCGCAATCGTCAGCGTGTGCGCGTGCGAGTACCAGTAGCCACCCTCTCTTGCAAAAGCGGGGAGTGCACGGAGTGTCGCCTCCACTTCGCTCCATGCCACACCAAGGTCGTGTAGTCGCCAACGAGTCCCCGCCGCCGAGACGATCGCGCGGGCACGCTCGTGCCCAATCCCCGTCAGTGCGGTCATCGCCAGTACACCCATCACCACAAGTTCCCCGTGCATGATCGTCCGCCCTGTCACCGCCTCAAAGCAGTAGGCGAAAAAGTGCTCACTCCCTTCTTCGAATCGTGCGTGGCCGAGCGCATGACAGCGCCACCCGATCTCCCGGTGGAGCTCCATTAGCGAGCGAATCCCCGCCTCAGAACGCACCGCGATTTCAGGAGCGGCGGCGGCGAGGGCGTTGACATATCGTTCGGAGGCTGCCGCCCCCTCCTTATCCCATGCGGGATCAATCCCCTGGGCGACCGCCAGCTCCCAGTCCGCCAACGCAGTCAGGCACGAGAGCACGTCGCCGATCCCTGCGGAGAGCAGCGCATGCGGTGCGGATCCAAGGATCTCATAGTCAATCAGCACCTCTTCGGGAACGGCGTCACCTTCGTAGCGCACGCGCTCACCGTCGCGCAACGCACTCATCCTGGTGAAACAGGCGTCCACAGAGGCGAGTGTCGGTAGCTGCACGAGCGGAAGCGCCCGTCGCCATGAGATCCACTTCGCAACATCCATCGCCGTGCCACCACCAACGCCAAGCACGGTGACGCCGTCTGGTGCGGAACGCGCAAGGTCGTCAAGCGTGGGCTGATCAAGTGTGGAGGTCATCAGAATCGCTTGAGGCGCTGCGCCAAAGTGCGGAGAGACGATCGCCCACGCCTCTGGTTGCGTCACCACGAGCGTTGCGCCAAGACGATCCCCGAGTCCGCGCGCGAGTCCGCGCGCATATGTAGCCGGAAAGCCGTGGCGCGCCACAAACGGCTGGTAGTCCTCACCAAGACTCGTTGGACGATCTCCGCGCGTGACTGGTAGATCACCCCCGTCACGTCCAGTCTGGCCCGTGCACCACTGGTCACCCATGGGGGAAGTCTGCCACGAACAAGCGCCCTGCTACTGACTCGCCTCCCAGATCACCTTCAAGAGCGAATCGTTGCCAAGCGCGTCCTGGGAGAGCTCCCAGATCATGACCCCTGACGCCTCCTGCTTGGCAAGTGCCACCTTGGCGCGCAAGGTGGCGGGACCGTTGTAGTTCTGCTCCTCGCTGAAGTAGAGGATGCGATCGCCATCTGCCGTTGCCGGATCTGACTCAAAGAGTTTGCGATACGAAGCGTACCCAGGACGCGCATAGAAGGGAACGCCGAGAACGCGCTGCTCTTTTCTTAGGCCCTTAGCGTCCCACGAGGCGAGCGCCTGCTCCGCGAGGCTGAGCGGCGAATGATTGGCGGGCCCGCCGTCATAGGCCATGACGTTGACGAAGTCCACAATCTCGAAGATGACGGGATCAATACCATCTGCGTGCGTTGCGTCTGAGACGACCGCCGTTGTCAGCAGGCTCCCCGCTGGGAGTGCGGCACGTAGTTCACGCATCAGTGCAACGAAGTGGTCGCTTGACGCGCCAGCATCCGGATACTCCCAGTCAATATCGGCACCATCAAGTTGGTACTCCGCAACGAAATCAACTACGGCGCTCACGAATCGCGCGCGCCGATCTTCCGCTGCCGCAAGCTCCTCGAACTCGTCATCCCAACCCCAGCCACCGACGGAGATGAGCACCTTCACGT